>CAIWAJ010000493.1:0-5513 GCA_903910565.1 uncultured Rhodospirillales bacterium | reverse complement strand
CGACCTGGTCCGCGAAATCGGCGTCGCCGTCACCCATTGCGTGCGCGCCTTCGGCTGTGGTGGCGGCGGGACGGCCGGGGATTCGCCCCAGACCCCACCAGCGAGCGCTGCTCCCCGGCCCCTCCCTTGCCGGGTCCAGGGCGGAGCCCTGGCCTGCCTTCCCCCAATCTCACGGCCTCGGCAGCAGGCCGCGCAGGAGGTTGGTGGGGAGGGGGGTTTTGGGGAGGTCGGGTTGGTAGGCGATGTGGTCCCAGGGGCCGGTGACGTTGACCGGGATTTTCAGGGCGCCGGCGATTTGGGCGACGAGGCGGTAGTCGATGGTTCGGCCGGGCAGGTCGACGTGCCCGGCGCCGGTGAGGGGGAGAGGTCCGGATTTGAGTTGGAGGTCCTGGTTGTCGAGCACGCCGTTGGTGATGGTGAAGGTTCCGGTGAGGGTGCCGAAGGCGGTGCCGGAGCTGGCGGGGCTGGGGTTGCCGCCGGGGAGGGCTTTGCGGGCGATGCCCGCGAGGTCGATGCCTTTGATGCGGCCGTCGGTGAGGTTGATTGCGCCTGTGCCGGTGAGGGTGGCGATGAGGGCGCGCTGCGAGGCGCCGTGGCTGGTGATGGCGAAGTCGAGATGGCCGGTGCCGGCGAGGCGTTCGAAGCCGATGGCGGAGGTGAGGAGTGCGTCGATGTCGGTATCGGCGAGAGATAGCGTGAGGCCGAGTGTCGGGGGGGTGGCGCGTGAGTCCAGTGCGAGGGTGGCCTTGCCCTGGCCGCGGTAGAGGGTGATGTCGCGCAGGTCGGCGGCCAGCTTGCCGTCAAGCAGGCGGAGGGCGAGGCGCGGCCGGTCGATGCGGAGCTTGCGGTAGGTGATTTGCTCGGCCGCGAGGTCGAGCTCGATATCGGCGATGGCGAGGGCGGCTAGGTCGATCGGTGCGTCGCTCCAGCCGGAGTCGGTTTGCGGCGGGGATGCGGCCGCGGCGGGTTTGGGGGCTTGGGCGGGCTTGTTTTCGGGCAGATAGGGGGTGAGATCGAGCGCCGCGACGGCGAGGGAGCCGGCGAGGTGGGGGCGGGGGCCGGCGGTGTTGACCTTGAGGTCCCCGGTGGCGCGGATGGCGTCGAAGCTGATGGTGGCTTCGGTGAAGCGGGTTTCGGGGCCATCGGCGATGATGCGGCCCTTGATGGCGAGCGCGGCGGGTTCGGTGCCCGGCAGAGCGAGGCTGCCGCCGGCCCAGTTGGCGAGGCGGCGGAGCGAGGGGCTGGTGATGTCGATGCTGCCCTCGGTGTGCCGGGGCGGCAGGCCCTGGAGGCGGCCATTGAAGGCGAAGCGGAGGGGGGCTGCCTCGATTCGCAGCGTGAGGGCACCCTCGCCGCCGGCAAGCAGAGCGCCGGGGGCTTCGGCCTCGATGGCGAGGCGGGTTTCCTCGCCGCGCCAGACGACGCTGCCGCTGGCGGTGAGTTTCTGGTCGAGCCCGGGCAGGGAAAAAGCGAGGTTGATGGACTCGACGCGCTGATCGGTGCCGGCGCGGCGATCGCGGAAGACGGCGCGGCCGCCCTCGATGCGGACGTCGGGCAGACTGATGGCGGCTGATCTGGTGCTGGCGGGGGGCTGGGCCGGACCCTTGGCGGCTTGAGGGGCGGGTTTGTCGAACACCCAGTTGCCGTTTCCGTCGGGGCCGGTTTCGAGGGCGATATCGGGTTCGGTGAGCAGCAGGCGGGCGACTTCGATGCGGCCGGAGAGGAGGGGCAGCAGGCGGAGTTCGACGTCGATGGATTTCACCTGGGCCATGGAGGGCGTTGTGGCCCAGGGGGCATTGGCGAAGGCGACCCCGGCGGCGTGGAAGCGGGCGGAGGGCAGGAGGCGGACGCTGACGTCGCCGCTGAGGGTGAGCTCACGGCCGGTGGCGTCCCGCACAGCGTCGATGATGCGGATGCGCATGGTGTCGGACGGGATCAGCATGGGCGCCAGCAGCACGGCCGTGGCGGCGAGGGCGAGGAGGCTGCCGAGCGCGATCACGGCTTTCTTCATGGGCTGTCTCCGGGGTGGGGCGTCAGGTAACGCCTGGCGGCATACAGCGCCGCGCGGGCAATGCGGGCGTCGCCGGCGAGGCGGAGCAGGGCGGAGAGTTGGCCGGGGCGGCGCAGCAATGAGGCGAGCAGGGGGAGCAGGGTGATGCTGCCATCGCCGTGGAGCCCGGCGAGGGCGGCGTGGGGCAGGTCTCGCGTCGCGGGATCACAGACGATGCGCAGCACGGCGAAGGGCACGCCGCGACGGGCGGCAACTTCGGCGACCGCGGCGCTTTCGAGATCGACGGCGGCGGCGCCGGTGGACGCGAAGAGGTTGGCCTTGTCCCGCGCGGTGATGACGGCGGATTCCGACGTCACGAGCAGAGGCGCGGTGATGCCGCCGAGACGGTGTGTGAGGGCAAGGTCGGCCTGGTAAATGCGGCCGGCACGCAGCACGGCGGCGGGGACAACGCGGGCACCGGGCGGGAGCGCGGGGTCAAGCCCGCCGGCGAGGCCGACGCTAAGCAGGGAGGGGGCGCCGGCGTTGACGAGGCGTTCGGCCGCTGCCGTTGCGCCAGCCGGCATACCGCCGCCGATGAGGATCGCATATCCGAGGCCGTTGAGCAGGCGAGCCTCGGCTTGCATCCCGACGACGATGCCGGGGAGGGCGGGGTGCGGGGTGGGCTTGCTGGCAGGATACATGCCAACAGGATATAGGGGCATGTCGGTTGTAGCACGGGGCAAAACGCGCAAACGGCTTGCGTTCGCCGTTGCGGACGCAAGCCGTTGGTGATTGCGCGCCAGGTGATTGCGCGACGGGGCGCGGCCACCTGGGCCGCGCGCCCGGTCAGCCGGCGGCGCGGCGGCCGGCGGGGGCTTCGCTTTTTTTCGCGGCGCCGGCGGCTTCGCTCATGATGCCGCGGAGGTCACGCAGGAAGGCGGTGCCCTTCAGGGTGCGCTGGACGAGCACCGAGCGGCGATCGGCCGGATCGACCTTGCGGCGCGCGAGGTCGAGCTCGCCGAGGCGGTCAAGGGCGCGGGTGATGGCGGGCTTGGAGACGTTGAGGTCTGCTGCGAGGCCGCGCACGGTGTGAGCGCCGTCCTTGAGATAGCAGGTCAGGAACACGCCGAGTTGGCGGGCCGACAGATCGGGGCCGTCACGGCGAACGAGGGCGACGATGGTCTCCCGGAGGATGCCGACCAGCTGGTCCGCGGTGGGGTTGGCTGCCATGTGGATATCCTTTCTTATATGGTATGACGCGTTGATTCGCGCGCGGTGCTGGGTATGATTATGGGTGATCGGGCGGGCCGCCCTTGGAAGTTTGGTAAACTCATTGCGTGCTATCTATCATACATTGCGATTTGGTAGCCAGATATATTTCAGAAAACCAAAGCGGCTGCGATCAGAAAAATGTTGGTTATTGTGAAAAACTGAAAACCGCCTTAATAAATTATCGTTGATTAAACGGTATAACGATCGCTGAGGGCCGCGAAAATGGCCCGGATGCCGGTCGCTTCGCCACCTTCCGGGCGACCGGGGCGGTTGGCATCGTTCCAGGCGTAAATGTCGAGATGCAGCCAGGGCGTGCCGGGTGCCAGGAAACGGCGCATGAATAGCGCAGCAACAATTGCGCCGGCACCGGCTTTGCCGGAAACGTTGTTGAGGTCGGCGATCGGGCTATCGAGCCAGGAATCGTAGCCATCCCACAGGGGAAGCCGCCATAGCGGGTCGTGCCGGTCCGTGCCGCCGGCGAGTGCCGCGGCGGCCCAGGTGTCGTCAGTGGCGAACAGCACCGGCAGGTCGGGACCAACGGCGACGCGGGCGGCGCCGGTGAGGGTGGCGCAATCGATCAGCACGTCGGGGTGCTCATCGGAGGCCTCGGCCAGCAGGTCGCACAGCACCAGGCGGCCCTCGGCGTCGGTATTACCGATTTCAACGGTGAGACCGCGGCGGGAGCGGATGATGTCCAGCGGGCGCATGGCATGGCCGGAGACGCTGTTTTCGACGGCGCCGATGCGCACGGCGAGGCGAACGGGCAGGTCGGCGTCCATGATCATGCGAGCGAGGCCCAGGATATTGGCGGCGCCGCCCATGTCCTTCTTCATGCGCAGCATGCCCGAGGAGGGTTTGAGGTCATAGCCGCCGGAATCGAAGCACACGCCCTTGCCGCAAAGGGAGACGAGGGGGCTGTCGGCGGTGGCTTTGCTGCCCTGCCAGCGGAAACCGGCGACCACGGGAGGGCGATCGGAGCCGCGACCGACCGCGGCGACGGTGGGGTATTCGCGCTCCAGCGCAGCGCCCTCGACGCGGAAGCCGGTGGCGCCATGCCGTGTGGCCAGCGCCAGCGCGGCGTCGGCGAGTTGTGCAGGGCCGAGCACGTTGGCTGGGGTATTGATGAGGTCCCGCACCATCCAGATTGCCGCGGCCTGTGCCTGGGCGGCGGGATGCACGGCGCCGGCCAGGCTGGCGGGGGGACGGGTCGCTTTCTTGAATTCGCTGTAACGATAGGCACCCAGACAGAAGCCGAGTTCGGCCTGGGCTGCGTCAAAATCGCCGGGGCTGAGATGCCATGCTCCCTCCGGCAGCCGGTAAGGTAGGCCGCCGAACGGGAAGGGGGATCGGTTGGACCCGAGCCCGAGCAGACAGGCGGCCACTCCGCCGTTGCCCGGCAGCAGGAGAAGTTCGTCGACCGCGGCTTTGAAGCCGGCGCCCTGGGCGAAATGCGCCTGGTCGGGCGGGAGGGTTGCGAACAGCGCGGCGAGACCATCGGGACGCACGGCGTGGATCGGCCGCGACGCGGCGGCGCCGGCGGTCAGCGGGAGCGTCTGATTGATCATGCGCTGGGGTTCCTGCAGGCCGGTCAAGGCAAAATGGGTGACGGAGGAATGACGTTTCGTAGCGTCATCGCATCTCGTCAAGCGCGATAGCGCAACGGAGCCGTTGGATCAACCGTCAATGGGGGCGCGGAGTGGGAAGCCGGAGAGGGTCGTGGCGTCCGGCTTCTGTCTTCTGCGACAGAGCCGGACGGCCGTTCAGCCCTGGCGCATCGCCTGCTCGACCCGCCGCGCGAAGGCTGCGGGATCTTTCGGCAGGTCGCCGTCCTGGATGCGGGCGAGATCGAACAGCATCCGCACATCGGCGGCGATATCGGCGCCTTCGGCCAGGCGGGCGGCAAGGGATGCGATCAGCCCGTGGCGCGGGTTGATTTCCAGCACCGGCGCCGGCGCATAGCTGGTGCGGCCGGAGCGGCGGAGCAGGCGCTGCATCTGCAGGTCTGGTCCGCCATCGCCGGCGGCGAGCACCGCGGCGCTGTCCACCAGACGGTCCGTGCCGCGCACGGCGGAGACCTCGGTGCCAAGGATTTCCTGCATCTTTTCGATCAGCGCGGCGGTATCGGCCTCCGCGGCCGCCTCGCCTTCGAGGGGGAACTTGGCGAGATCGCCCGCGGCCTGGCTCACGCTGCGCAGCTTCTTCTCCTCGAAACCTTCAAGCCGCTCGGGCCAGAAGGCATCGATCGAATCGG
>CAIWAJ010000492.1:0-3430 GCA_903910565.1 uncultured Rhodospirillales bacterium | reverse complement strand
CGCCGGCCCCTCCTTCTGCGCCGGCTACGACATCACCCCCGGCATCAACGCCCCCGCGTCCGGCACCCCCCGCCGCACCGGCAGCATCTACGACAAAAACACCACCATCGATGACGACACCTGGCGCCTCGAACGCAGCCAGCGCCTGCGCATGGCGCTCTTCGACATGCACAAACCCGTCATCGCCCAGGTCCACGGCAACTGTATCGCCGGCGGCACCGATATCGCCCTGCTCTCGGACATGGTTATCACCGCCGACAACGCCCGCTTCGGCTTCCCCCCCGCACGCGATCTCGGCGCCCTGCCCAACCAGATGTGGATCTACAACTGCGGCCCCCAATGGGCCAAGCGCCTGCTGATGACCGGCGACACCATCACCGGCCGCGAAGCCGCCCTCATCGGCCTGGCCATGAAAGCCGTCCCCGCCAACCTGCTCGAAGCCGAATGCGAAGGCCTCGCCGACCGCATGGCCCTCATCGACCCGGACCTGCTGGCCGCCAATAAACGCATCGTCAACCTCGGCCTCGAACTGATGGGCGCCCGCACCCTGCAACGCCTTGCCGCCGAAAACGACGGCCGCGCCCACCTCGCCCCCGGCACCGAGCGCTTCCGCCGCGTCGCCAAGGAACAAGGGCTGCGCACCGCTTTGCAAGAACGCGACCGCCAATTCGGCGATGGGCGGGCGCGCGTTGATGGGCCGGAAATTCGGGATGCGCAGGGGAGGCTGATTGAGGAGTAAGCAGTTCTTTTTGGGTCTCGAAACCAAAAAGAACACGCTTCCCGCCTTCACCCGATCGCGTGATACCCCCGCGCGAAATACAGCAATCCCTTCTCGCCGACGCTGCGCACCGCCTCCACCTCGCAGAAGAACACCGTGTGGGTGCCCACCTCGCTGGTCTGCACCACCCGGCAGTCGAAGGACGCCACGGCTCCGTCCAGCACCGCGGCCCCGGTCACCAGGGTCGACCAGGAACCGAAGGTGAAGCGCTCCTCACCTTCCAGGCCGGTCATCCCCGCGAAGACCGGCGAGAGATCCTCCTGCCCGGCGGCGAGCGTGTTGACGCAGAGGATGCCGTTGTCTTTCAGCGCCTGGTTGGAATCGCTGTTGCGGTTGAGGCACACCAGCAGGGTCGGCGGCGTGTCGGTCACGCTGCATACCGCCGACGCGGTGAAGCCGCGCGTGCCGCCCGGGCCGGTGGTGGTGATGATGTTCACCGCGGCGGCAAGGCGGGACATCGCCTCCCGATAGCTCTGCTTATCGACCACCCGTGTCTGCCCCCATGTTTTGCCGGCCAATCATGCCGAAAACCGGGGCGGCGCAAAAGGTGCCAGCGCGGAGAAGGCCGGAATTGGTCCGCCAACTCAACCCCTCGGCGGACCTTCGCGGGGGCCGGGGCGGGCGCGAGGGTGGCGTGACATGTCCTGAAAGAGCTTCAATGCCCGATACCGCCGCGTTTCTGATCTTCCTTGCCGCCGCCATCGCCATCGCCGTGGTGCCTGGTCCCGGCATTCTCTACGTCGCCGGCCGCACGTTGGCCGGCGGCCGCGCCGAGGGTATCGCCTCCACGCTCGGCACCGCGCTCGGCGGTGTGGTGCAGGTGCTTGCCGGGGCATTCGGCGTGGCAGCGCTGCTGCTGGCCAGTGCCGCGGCCTTCACCGTGCTCAAGCTCTGCGGCGCGCTCTACTTGGTCTGGCTCGGCATCGTGACCTGGCGGGCCGCGGCGGCGCCGATCACCGAGGACGCTGCGACGACGACCGGCGCGCGCCGCGCCTTCCGTCAAGGCGTGCTGGTTGAGATGACCAACCCCAAGACCGCGGCCTTCCTGCTCGCCTTCCTGCCCCAGTTCATCGTGCCGGACGCCGGCGGCGTGATGCGCCAGTTCATCCTGCTCGGCGTGATATCGGTCGGCCTGAATTCGCTCGTCGATGCGCTCGTGGTGTTTGCCGCGGCGGCGATCCGCGCGCGGATTTTGCGCTCCCCCCTGGTCTCGCGCCGGATGCGTCAGGGTTCGGCGGCGATGATGCTCGGCCTCGGCGTCACCCTCGCTTTGTCCGAGCGCCCCGGCTGACTCGCCGCGCTTCATGGTCTAGCCTTCCGCGCTTGCACGACCGGAGCCGAGACCATGGAATTCCTCGCCGCGACTGAAGCAATGATCGAGACCTGGCACGGGGTGACCCCGCCCAACGAGCCCGCCCGCCGGCTGGCCGCCGATCTCGCCAACACCATCCGCGCCTTCGAGGCGCAGCGCGGCACCATGCGCTTCGAGGATGAGCCGGCCGGGTTCGAGGCGGCGCTGCAGGCGACGCGGGAGAGCGGCACATGAGCGGCCTCGCCGATCTCCCGCTGGTGGAGGCCGCCGATCGGGTAGCGAAGGGCGAGGTGACCTCGAGCGACCTGCTCGAAGCCTGCCTGACCCGGCTCGACCAGGTGAACCCCACCATCAACGCCCGCATCTGGGAAGACCGGGATCGCGCCCGCGCCGCCGCCGTGGCGGCCGACACCAAGGTGAAATCCGGCGCCAAGCTCGGCCGCCTGCACGGCATCCCGCTGGCGCACAAGGACATGTATTATCAGGCCGGCCTGCCCAGCACCTGCGGCTCGGCGATCAGGCGGGATTTCGTGCCCGACATCACCTGCACCGTGGTCGAGCGCCTATCGGCCGAGGGCGCCTTCACCTTCGCCGGCCTCAACATGGCCGAATTCGCGCAGAACCCCACCGGCCATAACCGCGCCTTCGGTGACTCCCACAACCCCTGGAACCCGCCCTACATCACCGGCGGCTCCTCCTCCGGCTCCGGCACGGCGGTGGCGAGCGGGGCGACCTACGCCTCGCTCGGCTCGGATACCGGCGGCTCGATCCGTTTGCCCGCCTCGGCCTGCGGCGTCACCGGCATCAAGCCGACACAATCCCGCGTCTCCCGCTACGGCGTGATGCCGCTCTCCTTCAGCCACGACAATGTCGGCCCGCTCGCCCGCAGCGCGCGGGATTGCGCGCGCATCCTCACGGTGATTGCCGGGCATGACCCGAAGGACCCCACCAGCGCGCGCAACGCGGTGCCGGATTACGAGGCGGCGCTCGATGGCGATCTGCGCGGTCTGCGCATCGGCGTGCCCACCAACATCCTGCTGCCCGAGGCCGATGCGCCGGTGCGGGCGGCGGTGGAGGCGGCGCTCAGGGTGCTGGAAGGGCGCGGGGCAACCCTGGTGCCGCTTTCGCTGCCGCACATGGACGCGGTGGCGGCCTATGGCGGCATCGTCTCGCGCGTTGAGGGGGGGGCGATCCATGCCCAGTGGATGCGCGAGCGGCCGCAGGACTACGCGCAGCATCTTTCGGGGCGCATCTATCCCGGCCTCGCCATTCCCGGCACCTACTACGTGGAATCGCTCGCCCGCCGCGGACCGATCCTGCGCGCTTTCGCGGCCGAGGTG
>CAIWAJ010000491.1:0-3794 GCA_903910565.1 uncultured Rhodospirillales bacterium | reverse complement strand
TTCCAATGCATCACCGGCGTCGTCCCCCCCGATGGCGGACGGGTGATGTTCGACGGCCAGGACATCACGGGCTGGCGGGCGGATCGGGTGGCGCGAGCCGGGCTGACGCGGACGTTTCAGATCGCGCGGGGGATTCCGCGGCTTTCGGTGCTCGATAATCTCCTGCTCTACGCGGCGGACCAACCCGGCGAAAAGGTGGTGTCCGCCTTGCTCGGGCTCGGCCGGGAGGCGGAGGAGGCGGCACGGGTGCGGGCGATCGAGATCGCGCGGCGGCTCAATTTGCTGCGGGTCGCGAATAACCCGGCGTCGGCCTTGTCGGGTGGGCAGAAGAAGTTGCTGGAGATCGGGCGGGCGTTGATGGCGAGCCCGAAAATGATCCTGCTCGACGAACCGATCGCCGGGGTGAACCCCACGCTGGCCGAGGAAATCGCCGACCATCTCCGCACCTTGCGCGACGAAGGCATCACCTTCCTGGTCATCGAGCATCACATGGACCTGCTGGCCAGGCTGTGCGACCCGGTGATCGTGATGGCGGAGGGGCGGACGTTGACCGAGGGGCGTTTCGCCGAGGTGGCGGCCGATCCGGTGGTGCAGGAAGCCTATATGGGGCGGCGCCGATGGGCTTGATGGCGGCGGAGGGGGTCGTCTGCGGCTACGGCGCGGCGGATGAGATCCTCAAGGGGGCAGCGATCACCGTGCGGCCCGGCGAGATGGTGGCGATCATCGGGCCGAACGGGGCGGGGAAATCCACCCTGTTGAAAGCGATCGCCGGGTTGCTGCGGTTGAAATCGGGCTCCATCCGGCTGGAAGGGCAGGAGATCGCCGGGCTCGACCCGCGGGCGCGGGCCAGGCTCGGGATCGCGTTTGTTCCGCAGGAGGCCAATATTTTCCCGACCATGACGGTGCGGGAAAACCTGGAGATGGGCGGGTTTCTCGAACCCAAGGCGGCAGCCGGGCGGATCGAGGGGTTGTTCGGGCGGTTCCCGATGCTGGCGGAGAAGCGGCGGCAGGCGGCGCGGACGTTGTCCGGCGGGCAGCGGCAGATCCGCGCCATGGCGATGGCGCTGATGGTGCAGCCGAAATTGCTGCTGCTCGACGAGCCCTCCGCGGGGCTGTCGCCGGTGGCGGCGGAGGCGTTGTTCGACAGTATCGCGGCGATCCACGCGGAGGGAACGGCGATCGCGATGGTGGAGCAGAACGCGCAGGAGGCGCTGGCGATCGCCGATACCGGGGTGGTGCTGGTGGATGGGCGGACGGCGCTGGTGGGGGTGGCGCGGGAGATGGCGGAAGACCAAGAGGTACGGCGGATGTTTCTGGGGGGCTGAAGCCCCTTCCCTTCCCGGCCCGGGAGTGCGAATTTGGCGGCTTCGCTGGGAAGGAACCCGCCATGACCGATTGCATCCGCGGCCTCTGGTCCGCCATGACCACGCCGCTCGACGCCGACGGGATGGTGGATCACGCCTTGCTGGCGCGGCATGGCAAGTTTCTGCTGGCCAATGGGTGCGATGGGCTGGTGCCGTTCGGCACGACGGGCGAAGGCACTTCGTTCAGCGCGGCGGAGAAACTCGCCGCCGTGGAGGCGCTGTTGCAGGAGGGCATTCCGGCCGCGCAAATCGCGCTCGGCACCGGCTGTCCGGCGATCACCGATAGCATCACGCTGACCCGGGACATGATGGGGCTCGGCCTGGTGCATGCGATGATCCTTCCCCCCTATTACTACCGGGAGGTGAGCCCCGAGGGGATCGAGGACGCGTTTGCGGCGATCATCGACGGGGTCGGCTCCGATCGGTTGCGGGTGACGGCGTATCATATCCCGCAGGTCTCCGGCGTTGAGACGCCGGCGGTGGCGCTGGCCGGGCTGCGGCGGCGGTACGGGCCGATCATGGCCGGGGTGAAGGACAGCACCGGGGACTGGAACAGCTTCCTCCGCTTCCGCGAAATCGCGCCCGAAATCGGCACGCTCGTCGGCGCCGAAGTGCTGATCGCCCGGGCGCTCGACGCCGGCGGGGTGGGCACGATTTGCGGCATGGTCAACCTGGTGCCCGCCCTCGTGCGCGCGATGTTCAACGGGCACGGCGGCACCGAGGCGATGGCGGCGGCGTGCGGGCAGATCGAGGCGCCGTTTATCTCGGTGATCAAATCCATCCTAGCGGCGCAAACCGGGGAGGCGGCCTGGCGCAGCGTGCGGGCGCCGTTCCGGCCGGTGGATGCCGCTGTCGGGGTGCGCAAGGCGGCGGCTTTGGCTGCAATCAGTCAGCGGCAGGCGGCGGAGTAAGGAAGGGTCTGCTTTCTTTGGAGAGAAAGAAGCAAAGACGTTCTATCCGTTTATTTCGAGACCGGAACAAATTGAGCGTGAGCGTGAGCGGGTGTCCGGGGTCTGAGGGGTCAGGTTCGTCGGAGGTGGGGGTATGGCGGGCGGCCGGGCGGAGTTGGGGCTTGGAGGGGCGCGCGCGGCGACAGGATGACGCGCGTGGGCGCCGGGGGCGGAGTCGTGGCGCGCGGTCGGGTGGCCACCGGTGTGGCGGGGGATTTGGCGCGGCGCAGGCGGGGGGCGCGGTGCGGAGTCCGGGCGCGGGTGGGTGCGCGGGGCGGTTCGGCCGACGCGCGGACGGGGGCCGGCGGCGGGGCCGGCGCGTTGCCGAGGGTGTGGAGAAGGCGCTCGAAACGCTCCAGCGTATCGACTATATAGGCATGAACGGCCCGCTCCATGGCCGCCTTTTCCCGATCAAACAGCCCACGCAGCCGTAGCCACACCGCGAAAAACGCGGTGATCCGGCGGACGAGCGCCGCGACGGCCAGGGCTGGATGGGGTGTGGGATCGGTCATGGGGGTATTTTTAACTTCGACGTCATGATACGTCAAGAGGAAAATTGACTGTACTAAGATTTTTTTGCACGCCGGGAGGACCAGCTACCGCGCAGGCGGCCAAAGCCTTGCAGAATGGACCAAGGCCAGTATCACCACGGCTTCGCCATCGACTTCATAGACCATGCGATAGCTTGCGTGCGGCATCAGTTCACGTGTTCCGCTAACACGACCCGCGCGGCCACGTTCCGGAAATTCGCGAAGCGAGGCTGCGGCTACGTCGAACGTGGCATCGAGGCGGGCCGCGGAGGCGGGATTGTCGGCCGCGATGTAGGTCCAGATATCGTCGCGATCTTGTTCGGCCTCTTGGGTCCAGTAGACTTTCACGTGTCTTCGGGGCGGGTGACGGCGTCGCGTCGGGCGGCGAAGCGGGCGGCGACCTCGGCATCGGGGCGGAGGAGTCCGGCACGGGCGGAGGCGCGGGCGTTTTCGACTTTGTTGGCCAGGAACGCATCGTAGTCACGCACAGCGCGCTGAGTGTCGACGAAGTTGCGCATCAGCTCGCGTACGACCTGGGAGGCCGGGCGATGGGTGGCGGCCGCTTCGGCCATGAAGGCGTCACGCAGGTCGGGTTCGATTTTCAGGGTGAAGACGGCTTCCTTGGGCATGGTAGTGTCCGAATGTACTAACGATGGCAGTATATCGTGGGGACGCCTGCGGGGGAAGCGGGTGACGAGGGGTACGGGCGAGCAGCGGCGCGGGCCGAGCGCGGCGAAGCTGGCTGGGCCGGCGCGTTCGCGATTGTGTGGAGGAGGCGCTCGAAACGCTCCAGCGCATCGACTATATAGTCCAGCTTTGCCGCCGCCGCCAACTCGATTGCTGCCCAATTCGATCCATGGAACAGCAAAACCGGTGACCCCAAGCATACGCGTCTCTATGGCGATTCAGCCCTCAGAGGTTGAAATGGAGGAAGTGGATCGTTAGGAAAC
>CAIWAJ010000490.1:0-3320 GCA_903910565.1 uncultured Rhodospirillales bacterium | reverse complement strand
CTGGTTGCAACATCGGAGTTGGCCCCCTCCTGCAACCAGAACCATTCCTTAAGTGACGGGTTCCAAGGGCCCACTGGCCCTTGGCGGGTCCAGGGCAGAGCCCTGGCCTTACTTTCTCTCCCCAGGCGCGCCCGTCGCAGGATTGGCTCATGAGCGGCTTTCGAAGTCGATGCGGGGGTCGACGACGGTGTACATGAGGTCACCGATGATCTGCATGACGAGGCCGAGCAGGGTGAAGATGTAGAGGGTTCCGAACATCACGGGGTAGTCACGGCGGATGGCGGATTCGAAGCCGAGGAGGCCGATGCCGTCCAGCGAGAAGACGATTTCGACCAGGAGGGAGGAGGAGAACAGGATTCCGATGAAGGCGGCGGGGAATCCCGCGACGACGAGGAGCATGGCGTTGCGGAAGACGTGGCCGTAGAGCACGCGGCGTTCGGAAGCGCCTTTGGCGCGGGCGGTGGTGACGTAGTGTTTGCGGATTTCCTCGAGGAAGCTGTTTTTCGTCAGCATGGTGAGCGAGGCGAAGCCGCCGACCACGAGGGCGGTGGTGGGCAGGACGATGTGCCAGAGATAGTCGGCGATGCGGGCCGGCCAGGGCCAGGTTTCGGCGCCGCTGCTGGCGAGGCCGCGGAGTGGGAACCACTGCACGAAGCTGCCGCCGGCGAAGAGCACGACCAGGAGGATGGCGAAGAGGAAGCCCGGCACGGCGTAGCCGACCAGCACGGCGGCGGAGGTCATCACGTCGAAGCGGCTGCCGTCGCGGACGGCTTTGGCGATGCCGAGGGGGATGGAGACCAGGTAGACCAGCAGGGTGGACCACAGGCCGAGCGAGATGGAGACCGGCATTTTCTGCGCGAGCAGGCCGAGCACGGTCTGGTCGCGGAAGAAGCTGCGGCCGAAGTCGAAGCTCGCGTAGTCGCGGAGCATATCGAGGTAGCGGGTGAGCGCGGGCTTGTCGAAGCCGAACATGCGCTTGATTTCGGCCACCATTTCGGGCTCCAGCCCGCGCGCGCCGCGGTAGGAGCCGGGGTCGGCGGCGGCGACTTCGGTGCCACCACCGGTCATCCGCGCGGTGCTGTCGCCCTTGCCCTTGAGTTCGGCGATCATTTGTTCGACCGGGCCGCCCGGGGCGAACTGCACTACGGCGAAGTTGATAGTGATGATGCCGAGCAGGGTCGGGATGACGAGGAGCAGGCGGCGGAGGAGGTATCCGGCCATCAGTTCGCCATGCGCGCGGCGTCCGTAGCCGCGGCGCGGGCGGGGTCGACCCACCAGGTATCGAAGGCGAGGCCGGTGCGGATCGGGGTTTTCGGGTAACCGAAGCGATCCCAGAAGGCGCCCCAGATGGCGCCGAGATGCCAGTTCGGCACCGCGTACCAGCCGTGCAGCAGCACGCGATCGAGGGCGCGGGTGGCGGTGATCTGGGAGTCGCGGTCGGGCGCGTTCACCACCAGGTCGATCAGCGCGTCGATCGCCGGGCTGCACACGCCGGCGACGTTGTTGCTGCCATCGGCCTTGGCGCTGTCGCAGGAGAAGTACTCGCGCTGCTCATTTCCCGGGAATTCGGATTGCGGGATGACCATCATGGTCATGTCGAAATCGAAGGCGTCGGTGAGGCGCTGGTACTGCGCGGCATCGACGGTGCGCACGCGCACATCGGCGCCGAGGCGTTGCAGCCATTGGCTGTAGGGGGTGGCGATGCGCTCGAAGCTGGGGTCATCGACCAGGATTTCGAAGCTCATCTGGCGGCCCTGGGCGTCGACCAGCTTGCGTTCCTTGACGTCCCAGCCCGCCTGCTTGAGCAGCGTGAGGGCGGCGCGCAGCCCGTCGCGGTTGTTGCCGGAGCCGTCGGTGACGGGCAGGCGGAAGGGCTCGGTGAAGACGGACTCGGGGACTTTGCCGCGATAGCGCTCCAGCAGCGTCTTCTCGGCCCCCTCGGGCAGGCCGGAGGAGGCGAGCGGGGAGTTTGAGAAGTAGCTTTGCGTGCGGGTATAGGCGCCGAAGAAGAGGTTGCGGTTGGTCCACTCGAAATCGAACACCTCGGCCATGGCGCGGCGTACGCGCGGGTCGGCGAAGACCGGGCGGCGGGTGTTCATCATCCAGCCCTGCATGCCAGTGGGCAGGCGATGGCGGAACACTTCTTTCTTCACCAGGCCCTTGTCGACCGCCGGGAAGTCATAGGCGGTCGCCCAGTTCTTGGAGATGTTCTCGCGGCGAAAGTCGATCTTGCCGGCCTTGAAGGCCTGCATGGCCACCGTTGAGTCGCGGTAGTATTCGGTGCGGATACGGTCGAAGTTGAACATCCCTTTGGAGGTTCCGAGGTCGCGCGCCCAGTAATCCGGCACCCGGGCCATCACGGTGGAGCGGCCGAGCTCGAAGCTTTCGAGGCGATAGGGCCCGGAGCCGAGCGGCGCCTCAGTGAGCGCGCGGGCGAAATCCCGCCCTGCCCACCAGTGCTTCGGCAGCACGACGAGCTGGCCGAGGATCAGCGGAAGCTCGCGGTTCTCGGCGGTGCGGAAGCTGAAGGTGACGCTGGTGGGGCTGTTGACGGTCACCGCGGTGACATCGGCATAGTACTGCTTGTATTGCGGCCGCCCCTGTTCGCGCAGCGCGTTGAAGGTCCAGGCGACATCCTCGGCGGTGATGGAGTGGCCGTCATGGAAGCGCGCCTCAGGCCGCAGCTCGAAGGTGACGGCGCGGCGGTCAGCGGCGAGCGTCAGGCTGCGGGCGATGTGGCCATAGGCGGTGGAGGCTTCGTCGGCGGAGTCGCGCAGCAGCGTGTCGTAGATGCGGCCGATTTCGCCGGCGGCGACGCCACGCATGACGAAGCCGTTGAAACTATCGAAGGTGCCGACGGTGCCGAGCGCGATTTCGCCGCCCTTGGGGGCATCGGGGTTCAGGTAGGGGAAGTGCGTGAAGCCGGCCGGCAGTTGCAGCGTGCCGGACATCGAGATGCCGTGCACCGGGGTTTGCGCCAAGGCGGGGGCGCACAGTAGCGCGAGCAGGGCAGCGGCCAGGAAACGCACAATTTTCCTCCCTTCCATCGTCATGGGGAAGGTGGACATTGCGCGGCGCTCCAGGTCAAGCTTTCAGGTGCGAAATCGCCGGATCGATCAGCGCGGCATCGCCGACGGCGAGGATATGGCCGTCGCTGTCCGGGGTGAGCGTGAGGCCGTCCCAGTCGGTGATGCGCCCGCCGGCGCCCTCGATCACCGGCACCAGGGCGGCCCAGTCCCAGATTTTCATGGTCGATTCGAGGATCACGTCGATCTGCCCGAGCGCGAGCAGCCCGTAGGCGTAGCAGTCCCCGCCATAGG
>CAIWAJ010000489.1:0-1819 GCA_903910565.1 uncultured Rhodospirillales bacterium | reverse complement strand
TGAAAAAAAGAAGCAAAAAACTTTCATTCCAATAGCTTGTACCACTCCCACCTTCCCGGGAGGCACGCCAACGGCAACGAAATCAGGAAAAGTTTTTTGGTTCTTTTTGTTCACAAAAAGAACACTCTTTCTGTCGCACACTTCCATTTTCGATTCCACGGTTCATGGCATCAACGCGACTCGAAAATTCGAATTCTCATGTGAACTGAGTATTGCTTCTTTTTTCAAAAAAGAAGCGCTTCCTTGCTTACGCCACCGGCGCGCCCAGCACCATCTCCTGAATACGCGCCGGGTCCGACTGCTCCATCACCCGCCGCGCGAACCGCGCGCACTCGTCGATGTCCAGCGCACGGATCGCCTGCTTCACCCTTGGCACGGCGGAGGCGTTCATGCTGAAGCTGCGCAGGCCGAGGCCGAGCAGCAGCTTCATCAGCTTGGGGTTGGAGGCCATTTCGCCGCAGACCGAGACCGGCATGCGCATGCGCAGCGCCGCCTCGGTGGCGAACTGCACCAGGCGGAGCACGGCGGGGTGCAGCGGGTCATAGAGCGATGAGACGTCGCTGTCGCCGCGATCGACGGCGAGGGTGTACATCGTCAGGTCATTGGTGCCGATGGCGAAGAAATCCGCCTCCAGCGCCAGCGCGTCGGCGGAGAGGGCGGCGCCGGGGGTCTCGATCATGATGCCGAGAGGGGGTGCCTTGTCCGGCAGGCGCTCGCCGCGGCGGCGCAGGCGACGCATGACGCGCTCATAGATATCGCGCGCGGCGCGCACCTCGCCGACATTGGTGACCATCGGCAGCAGGATGCGCACCGGCCCGGCGGCGGCGGCGCGCAGGATGGCGGCGAGCTGGGTCTCGAACAGTTCGGTCTCACGCAGCAGCAGGCGGATGCCGCGGATGCCCAGCGCGGGGTTGAGGTCGGCCGCTTCCGGCACGATCCCCTCGGATTGCAGCGCCTCGATCTCCTTTTCGCCGCCCCAGTCGAGCACCCGGATGGTCACCGGGTCACCGGCCATGGCCTCCACGACGCTGCGATAGACCTCCGCCTGGGCGGCCTCATCCGGCAGTTTTTCGCGGTTCATGAACAGGAATTCGCTGCGGAACAGCCCGATCCCGGCTGCGCCGGACTGCGCGATCAGCGGCAATTCGGCGGGAATTTCGAGGTTGGCCTGCAAATCCACCGCCTCGCCATCGGCGGTGACCGCCGGCAGGCGGCGCAGCAGCGCGAGTTTCTGCAGTTCGCGCGCGTAGGCCGTCACGGCGCGGCGGGCCGCGGTCAGGGTGGAAGGCGTCGGGTTGAGGGTGACGACGCCCGCGGTTCCGTCGACAATGATGGTCTCGCCCGGCCGCACCGCCTCCGTCAGCCCCGCGACCCCCAGCGCGGCCGGCACGCCAAGGGCGCGCAGCATGATCGCGGTATGCCCGTCCGCCCCGCCATCATCGGTGGCGACACCGGCGAGGCGCGAGGGGTCCAGCAGCGCCGCATCGGCGGGGCGGAGATATTCGCAGGCGAGCACCGCGCCCTGCGGCAGCCCGTTGAAGCTGCGGAAGGGCGCGCGGGTGAGGTTGCGGATCAGCCGCCGGCCGATCTCGCGCACCTCCTCGGCTCGCCGCTTGCGTCCGGCGCGATCATCGTCGCCCGGAATCGCCATGATGGCATCGGCGAGCGCCTCGGTCTCTTCGACCACCGCCGTCTCGGCGGAGACCAGCGCCTCGGCCACCCGCCGGCGCACCCCGCGCACCAGGCGGGAAGAGCCGATCATTTGCAGATAGGCGTCCAGCATCGGCGCGATTTCCGCCTGGCTGTCCTCGGGCAGAAT
>CAIWAJ010000488.1:0-1616 GCA_903910565.1 uncultured Rhodospirillales bacterium | reverse complement strand
CCGGCGTTTCCATGTCGGGGCGCGTCTTGAGGAAGGCGAGCAGCGGCGCGGAGGGCAGGCTCATGAAGCCCTTGTTCTGGGTGATCAGCTTCATGAACTGGAAGCCGCGCTTCAGCAGCCCGTCCATCCGTTCATTATAGGAGACGCCGGGCACCTTGATGCGCCACTGGATCCAGGAATTCATGTGGTCGCGGAAATTCTCGCCCACCGCCGGCAAATCATGCAGCACCTCGATGCCGTGGGCGGCGAGCACGTCGGGCTTGCCGATGCCGGACAGCTCCAGGATCTGCGGCGAGCCGATGGCGCCGGAGCACAGGATCACCTCGCGCCCCGCTCGCGCCTCGACCATCTGGCCGCCGACCTCATAGCGCACGCCGACGCATTTCTTGCCTTCGAGGATCACCTTCTGGGTCATCGCCTCGGTGACCACGCGCAGATTGGGGCGGGACATCGCGGGGCGCAGGTAGCAATGCGCCGTGCTCATGCGCCGCCCGCCCGAGATGGTCACCTGCGTCTTGACCACGCCTTCCTGGTCCTCGCCGTTATAGTCGGCATTCCCCTTGTACCCGGCCGCCTTGCCGGCGGCGAACAGCGCGTCATACAGCGGATTCTCGTCATCCTGCACCGAGACGCGCAGCGGCCCGCCGGTGGCGCGCGTCGGGCCAGGCGCGCCCTCGAAATGCTCCATCCGCTGGAACACCGGCCGCACATCGTCCCACGACCAACCGCGATTGCCGAACTGCGCCCAGGTGTTGAAATCGAGCGGCTGGCCGCGGACATAGACCAGCCCGTTGATCGAGGAGGAGCCGCCGAGCAGCTTGCCGCGCGGCACCGGGATTTCGCGGTTATGGGTGCCGGGCTCGGGGTCCGAGCGGAAGCACCAATTGGCGGCGGGGTTGTCGATCAGCAGGCCGAAGCTGGCGGGCATCCAGGAATAGGGGTGGCTGGCCTTGCCGGCCTCCAGCAGCAGCACGCGCACCGAGGGGTTCTCGGTGAGGCGGGCGGCAAGGGCGGCCCCGGCCGAGCCGGCGCCGACGATGATGTAGTCCTGCTGGGGTTGGCTGCTCATGGGGGGACAATCCGGTGATGGGGGTTGGCCGGAAGGTAGCACCGGGGATTCGGAGGCGGCAATCGCGTGTTCGGCGCGCCCGCTAGGCCACAAGCTCCGTATCCGCCGGCACCGCCAGGACGGCGGCCAGGCGTTGCAGGCGCCGGTTGACACTCTCCCCCTCGAACACCCCGCTGCCCTCGGTCAGCCGCAATATCAGGCTCCGCCCAGCGGTCAGCTGCGTGCCCGCGAGCAGCGCCGTCATCCCGGCCGACAAGGTGTAGGCGAGGCGCAACGCATGGCCGAGGATCTCGGCTTGCCGCTGATCCGAGGGGGACAGCAGGCTGCGCGCCGCGGTGAGGAAGCCTGCATCCGGCTCGGCTTCATAGCGAATGGCGAGGGTCACCCCAAGGAAGGCCCGGGCATGATGGTCGAGCCCGATGCCGGGTTGGCGGAGAATGCGCAGGAAGGCCTGCTCGGGCCGGTATTCCGGATGGTCCCGGCTGCCGATATCGCTCATCCAGCAGGCGGCCTCGCGCAGCCGGCGCATCACCGGGGTTTCGCCGGG
>CAIWAJ010000487.1:0-1765 GCA_903910565.1 uncultured Rhodospirillales bacterium | reverse complement strand
CTTCAAGGCCAGCGCCAAAACCACCAAACGCGAAAGGACAAAGCAGTGACTTGACCCCATCCTGTCCAAGGGGAAAATGCCCCTCAAGGCGGGTCACTTCTCAGTGAAAACCCCGGGTCAAGTCTCGGTGGAAATCAACAGGGTGTTCTTTTTGTGAACAAAAACAACACCCTTCCTCACCCCTATTGCACGCCCCAATCCCCGTGAGCGACACTCCCGCGCCGGCCCACCCGCCGCCATCGGTGGGAAGCGTGGGCGCCGGCACCAGTGTGGGAGGAATCGAAGTCCAATGAGCGCCTTCAAGCAAGCCATCAAGGCTGGAAAAACCGTCGTCGGTACCGCCGGCGCACCTAATGTCGATTCGGCGCTGCTGGCCGATGCCGGATTTGATTTCCTGCTGTTCGACACGCAGCACTCCCCCTGGGAGATCAAGCAGCTCGGCCCGTCGATCCAGGCCATGCGCGGCAAGAAGGCGGCGCCGATGGTGCGCGTCAGCGCCAACCAGCCCGACCAGATCTGCTTCGCCCTCGATGCCGGCGCCCGCGGCATCGTAGTGCCGATGGTCAACACCGCCGCCCAGGCCGAAGCCGTGGTCAGCGCCTGCCGCTATTTCCCCGCCGGCACCCGCAGCAACGCCGGAATGCGCGGCGAATGGGGCGAATTCAAGAGCTACCGCGACTACATGGACACGGTGAACGAAGGCCTCGTCATCGCGCCGATGATCGAAACCAACCAGTCCCTGGAGAACCTCGACGCCATCGCATCGGTCCCTGGCGTCGACGTGCTGCTGATCGGGCCGTCCGATCTTTCGATCGAGCTCGGCGTACCACTCGACTATGCCTGCGATACCTATCAGCGCGGGCTCGACAAGATCGCCAACACCGCGGCCAAGCACGGTATCGCCGCCGGCATGTATTTCATCCCGCCGGAGATGGACCCCAATTTCTTCGTCCAGAAGGGCTTCAGCTACTTCACGTTGCCCTGGGCCGCCTGGGCGAGCGCCGGCATCCAGACCGGGCTTTCCGGCATCACCCGCCAGCGCAAGGCCAAGCGCGCGGCCAAGAAGTAGCGGCCGACCGATCTCAACCCCGCGACGCATGTCGCGGGGTTTTTCGCCTCATCGCGCGCCGACAGCCCGCGGATAGCGCAGCCATTGCGTCGCGAACCGCAGTTCCACCCGGCTTGCCCCGCACACCTCCACCACGGCCTCGCCATCCGTCCAGCGCCACGCCGAACCCCGGTCCGTTTCAACGGGATGGAACCCGCCGCCCAACCGCGCCGACGCCAGCGGCACCGCCTCCCCGTCCAGCACCAGATGCGTCACCGCCACGCCCAGCCGGCGCGCGTCCTGCTTGCGGTCGATCTCCCGGGGAACCGCGCTGCGGCTGACCACCCTGAGCCACCGCGCGCCCGCCGGAATCTCCGCCGTCAGCCATCCGGGCCCGCCCGACGTGGCCGCCACCGCCACCCCATCGGCAAACAACGTGACCGCCGGATCCGCCGACCAGTCGCCCGCCCGCCGCGCCAGCCGCGCATGCGCCGCATCCACCGCCGGCCCATCCAGCAGCAGCGCCGCACAGGCCCGCGCGTCCCAGATCCGCGCCGAGAAATCCGGGTGCAGCTCCTGCACCACCCCCGCGTTGGCGAAGGCCGCACGATTGCCGGTGTCGAGGTAGCTCTCCGCCGGCAGCCCCTCCGCCAGCAGGATGGCGTGGCGCTCCAGCTCGACATGGAAATACCGCACCCGCCCCGTCGCCGCCTCCCG
>CAIWAJ010000486.1:0-6210 GCA_903910565.1 uncultured Rhodospirillales bacterium | reverse complement strand
GGCCAAGCGGCAGGATGACCTCGACCGCGGGGTGGCCGCCATGCTCGCCCTGCGTCCGACCGGGAATGACGTGCAGTTCAAAGTCACCCGCGGCGTCACCCGCCCGGTGTGGGAGCCGGATGCCAAGGTGCTGGCGCTGCACGCCCATGCCGAGCGCATCGCCAAGGGCCTCGGCCATGCCCTGCCCCACCAAAGCTCCGGCGGCGGCTCGGACGGCAATTTCACCGGCGCCATGGGCATCGCGACGCTCGACGGACTCGGTGTGCAGGGCGGCGGCGGGCATACGCTCGAGGAGTTCATCCTGATCGACAGCCTGCTGTGGCGCGGCCGGCTGATGGCTGGGCTACTCGCAACGCTGGAGTAGACCGCGCCGCCTTCTTTCCGCCATCCCGCCGCGCCAGAAATGCCCGATGACACCGGCACAACCGTTCGATCGTGCCAGGAGAGCGGACATGTCTGCTGCCACATTACGTTACATCACAAGGCATTGGCGCCGTTGTTCACTTTGTCGTAACACCCTGCCGCGCAGGATGTCCCCACGAGTGATGATTGATGCACGGGCAGATTCGAGTCGGAGCGTCGCCTTGAACCCTTGGTGTCGGGCCGTATGAGCGCGTCCGTACTTGGGGCATCACGGCTTCGCGCCCGGCTGCCGGCCGGCTGGCGCCGCGACACCATCGCGATGCTGCTTTTGCTCATCGTGGCCGCGGTCGTATTGGCAACCGCGATCCGCTCCCCATTGAAGGACGATGTCGCCTGGCTCCTCTACGTGTCGCGCCGCTGGCTGGAAGGGCAGCGCCTGTATGAGGACCTCGTCGAGGTCAATCCGCCGCTGATCATCTGGATCTACGCCATTCCCGCATGGATCGCCGCGGCATTGGGCGCCGCCCCCAAACTCGTGGCGATTCCCTTTTTCGCCCTGATTTTGCTGGGTTTCGCGGCCTGGTCGGCGGCGCTCCTGCAGGGCCGCGCCAACGTCTTCACCAGCCCCGTGCCGGCGTTCGCTACGATCGGGATCGTGCTGATGGCGCTCCCCGGCGTCGAATTCGGCCAGCGCGAACATCTCCTGATCGCCGCCGTGCTGCCTTACCTGTGCCTCTACGCCCGCGAACTCGATGGCGAGGCGGAGCCACGGTTGACCGGCCTGCTCGCCGGCATGGCCGCCGGGCTCGGCTGCGCCCTCAAGCCGTCCTACATCCTGGCGATCATCGCCATCGAGATCATGGCGGCCATCCGCGGGCACCGCGTGCTGCGGGCGGCGCCGATCGCCGCGATGGCAAGCCTGGGCCTCTACGGCCTCGGCGTGCTGGCGTTCTGCCCGGCCTTCCTGGAGAAGGCGGTTCCCCTGGCCCTCGCCCTTTACGGCGGCACCGACACGCCCTGCATCGATATCCTGCTCCAAAGCTCCCGCCTGCTGTTCGGCCAGGCGGTGATCGTCCTGCTGTGCTGGTCGAGCCACACCACGCTCGCCCGCCGCTCGCCGTTCAAGCGCCATTTGCTGTTGACGCTGACCGCCTTCGCCATCGCCGCCACCGTGGTGTTCGTGCTCCAGGGCAAGAACTGGTTCTATCACCGCCTGCCCGCGACGGTCGCGACCCTGCTGGCGCTGTTGCTGTGGATCGCCGCCGTGATGCCGCCGCACCCGGCCGCGGCCCTGCGCGACGTTCTGCGTGGGCTGCATCGCGCACATCTGCGCCGTCTTGCCCCGGTGCCGCTGGTGCTCGGCGCCTTGATCCTCTTCGCGGTGGCCGATTATGAGCGGCTGCGCCCCTGGGTCGAATCCGCGGTGGAGCCAACCCTGTCGACTGAGGTGAAGCTCGAGCGGCTCATCCGCAAGGAGCATGCGCGGACCTATATCGCCTTCTCCGAATGGATCGCGCTCGGCTTTCCCGTCGTCAACAACACCGGCGTCACCTGGGCCAGCCGGTTCGACAGCATGTGGGCGCTGAAGGGCGAAATCTGGCGGGCCAAGCAGGATGGCGCGGCGCCCCGAGAATGGCCGATCCGCCGCTGGGTCGCCAAGGACTTCATCGCCAATTGCCCTGATCTCGCCGTGGTCGATACCCGCGAGGGCATCAACTACGTCAGTGTGCTGATTGCCTCCGATCCCGAATTCGCCACCGCCTGGTCACGCTACCACCAGATCGCCGCCTTCGACGGATTGCGCGTGCTCAAGCGGGATGCCACCGGCTGCATCGCCACCCCGGCGCGCCGCAAGCGCCTGCCCCAGGTGTCCGAAGCCGGCATCCTGGCACCCTGAATACCCTCTGTATCCCGCCGCCGTTCGCCTGTAGGTCTGCGCATCAGCGCCACTGAGGGGAACATCGCCATGGCCGACCCGCCTGCCACACTCGCCGCCCATCTCGCCGCTCGCTTCGGCACCGCTCCCGAACTCCCGCAGGACCTGCCAGGCGCGGACACCCTGGCACGCATGGCCAATCACCGCACCATCCGCGCCTATGCCGACCGCGCGGTTGATCCCGCCCTGCTCCGCGTGCTCGCCGCGGTCGCCCTGTCGTCGCCAACCAAGAGCGACCTCCAGCAAGCCGATATCGTGCTGGTCGCCGATGCCGGGCAACGCGCCGCGCTCGCTGCCCTGCTACCGGACAACCCTTGGGCGGCCAAGGCCCCGGCGTTCGCGGTGTTCTGCGGCAACAATCATCGTCAGCGCCGGCTGCATGCGCTGCGTGGCCACCCCTTCGTCAATGACCACCTCGACGCGTTCTTCAACGCCGCCGTGGATGCCGGGATCGTGCTCTCCGCCTTCATCATCGCCGCCGAAGCCGCGGGGCTGACGACCACGCCGATCAGCGCTATCCGAAACCATGCCCAGGACGTCTCCGACATCCTCGCTTTGCCGGCCCATGTCTTTCCCGTCGCCGGCTTGTGCATCGGCTGGCCCGCACATGGCGGCTCCATCAGCCCGCGTCTGCCCTTGTCCGCGACGCTGCATGTCGATCGCCACGGTGCCGCGGAGCTCGACGCGCAGATTGCCGAATACGACGCGCGGCGGAACCTGACGCGTCCCTATCGCGAGCGGCGGCGCGATGACCTCTTCGGCGCCGATGGGGAATATGGCTGGTCCGAGGACAAGGCCCGCCAGTACGCGCAGCCGGAACGGCCGGGCTGGGGCGCCTATGCGCGTGCCCGGGGCTTCAATCTCGATTGAGGCTGGAATGGTACGTCAAAATCTGGTGAGCGGGTACGGATTTATGAAAATCCAAACAAAATCTTAACATAAAACGCGCGAAATAAGACGGTCAGGCCATCGCCGAGACACGCACGGGTTGCATGTGCGGACCATCGTCCAGGGGAAGTATCATGGCGCAGATCATCACTGTGTTCGCCCATCTGCGGAACGATCGCCGCGGAATGTCATTCCTCGAGTTTGTTTCCACGATCTGCGTGATCGCCGGCGTGATGATGGTCGCCGGCACCACCTTCGACATCGATCCCCGTCATATCGTCGGCAGCATGCGGGCCTCGATCATCGGCTGGGGCCGCTAGGCGACCGTCACCCCCCCGAACGCCGGCAAGGCACGCGCCCAGGCCTTCAGCCCGTCATCGAAACTCGACAACCGGAAGAACTCGTTGGGCGCGTGGATGCGCTCATCGGCGATCGCGTAGGACAGCATCACCGTCTCCAGCCCCAGCCGCTCCTTGGCCATCGCCGAAATCGGCAAGGTGCCGCCGACGCCGACGCGCAGCGGCTTCTGGCCGTGCACCTCGGCGATGACCCCCTCGACCGCGAGCAGGAAGGGGTCCTCGTCCGGCACGATGTAGGCGGCACTGCCGCCGCGGCTGCGCACCATCTCGAGATCCGCCCAAGCCGGCAGGTTCGCCCGCAGATGCGCTTCCACCGCGTTCATCGCGCGCAGCGGGTCCTGGCCGGGCCCGAGGCGACAGGTCAGCTTGGCATGCGCCTCCTTGGGGATGACGGTCTTGCCGCCCGGCCCCTGATAGCCGCCCCAGATCCCGTTCACCTCGATGGTCGGCCGCAGCCACAGCGATTCCAATAGCTGCACCCCAGGCTCGATCGCCCCGGGCCGGGCGCCGATTTCGCTGAAGAACGTCGCCTCGTCAAAACCGAGCGCCGCCATCGAGGCGAAATCGGCGTTGGAGGGGCGCTTCAGCCCATCCATGAAGCCAGGCACCGCGATGCGCCCTTCAGCGTCGTGCAAGGTGGCCAGCAGGCGGGCCAGCACCATCGCGGCATTGCTCACCGGCCCGCCATAGCGCCCGGAATGCAGGTCGGTATTGGCCGTGCGGACAGTGATTTCGCAGCCGGTATTGCCGCGCGAATTGGTGTTGATGGTGGGCGTGCCCGGCCGCCAGCGGCCGCCATCGGCGGAGATCAGCACGTCGGCGGCCAGCAGGTCGCGATGGCTTTCCATGATGGCGGGCAGTGAACGGCTGCCCACCTCCTCCTCCCCTTCCAGCATCAGCTTGACGTTGACCGGCAGCCCGCCCGTCACCGCGATCCAGGCCTCCATCGCCGAGACCGCGATCCATAACGGTGACTTGTCGTCCGAGGCGCCGCGGGCGTGGATGCGGCCATCGCGGATCGTCGGCTCGAAGGGCGGGGTCTCCCACTGGTCGAGCGGATCGGGCGGCTGCACGTCGTAATGGCCATAGACCAGCACGGTCGGCTTGCCCGGCGCGCCCAGCCAATTGGCATAGACCACGTCATGCCCCCCGGCATTGAGCCGCTGCACGTTCTGCATGCCAATACGGGTCAGCCGCTCCGCCAGCAGCTCGGCGGCGGCATCCATCCCCGGCTTGTAGGACGGATCGGTGGAGACCGAGGGCTTGGCGATGAAGCCCAGCAGCTCATCGAGCAGCCGGGCCTTGTTCTCCGCCATCCAGGCGTCGACGGCCGCAACGCTCATCTTCCGCCATCCACCTGGATGATCTGGCCATTGACGAAGGCGCCGAGTTCGGACGCGAAGAACAGCACGCCGTTGGCGATATCCTGCGAGGTGCCGAGGCGCTTGAGGGCGATGCGGCTGACCAGGGCGGCCTGGCCGTCGTCACCGTAGCTCTCCCACTGCTTCTCGGTCGAGGGGTTGGAGCGGATGAAGCCGGGCGCGACGGAATTGCAGGTGATCCCGAACGGGCCGAGCTCATGGGCGAGCTGGCGGGTGAGGCCGATCACGGCGTGCTTGGCGGCGCAATAGGCCTGGATCCCCGTCAGCGAGGCCTGGAGCCCGGCGCCGGAGGAGATATTGATGATGCGTCCTCTGCCCGCCCGCTTCATCGCCGTCATCGCCGCGCGCGAAACCGCCATGGCGGCGTTGACGTTGACGGCGAAGACCTTGTCCCAGTCCTCGTCCGGCACCTCGTCAAGCGGGCGCATCACCTGGCCGGCGACGCCGCCGGCATTGTTAACCAGCACGTCGATGGCGCGGCCCTGGCAGTGCTGCTCGATCGAGTGCACCCAGGCGGCGGCCTGCTTGCGGTCTGCGAGGTCGACACGGCTGCCGCGGATGGTGGTCCCGGCGGTCGTCTCGGCCAGCGGCCCCTCCAGCAGGTCGCACGCGAAGACCTGGGCGCCGAGGTTGGCGAAGCTGTGCGCGATGGCGCGGCCCAGACCATGGCCGGCGCCGGTGACGGCGACGATCTTGTTGTCAAAACGGATATGCATGACGAAGGCCTTTCAGGCGGGGATGAGTTCGAGAAGATTGTCGTCGGTCATTTTCCGCGTGCCGTTCTCGACCTCGTGGATCATGTCGACCAGCTTGCGTACGGTCGGGCAGGGTAGCCCGTGCTTGGCGCCGATTTCCGCGATCGGCCAGATCTGCACGTCGATCTCGGTGCGCCGCTTGCGGATCGCGAGATCACGCCAGACGCCGGAATGGGTTTTCGCGTTCGGCCGGTTGAAGGCGACCATGGCATCGACGCAGGCCTTGGCCTGCTCGGCAGGGGCGTTGGGCATGAAGGCGCGCGGATCGAACCCGTTGAAGCCCTTGGGGTCCACCCCTTCGGCCAGCGCCACCTCCACCGCCTCGCGGCCGAGGGCGCGCCACACCGGCAGGAGTTCCGGCCGCGCCAGGCAGTCGGCGATACCGAGATCGCCCAGCGCCTGGGCGAACAGCATCGCGCCATAGCCGAGCTTGCCCCAGAGATAGCCCCAGATTGCGTCGGTGGTGATGGCGTTCGGCTCGAAGTCGAGCATGATCTTGTGCAGTTCGGCGAGGCGCGGCGTCATGC
>CAIWAJ010000485.1:0-7978 GCA_903910565.1 uncultured Rhodospirillales bacterium | reverse complement strand
GCCGGCCTCGTGGCGGGCGATCAGGCGCTCGAAGCGGAGGAAGGTGCGCTGGAGGTAGGACTGGAAGGGAATGATGAGGTACGAGCGGCGGTCTCCGAGGGGGAAGTAGAACAGCCGGGCCAGCCCCAGAAGGAGGGCGCGCAACGCCGCCGCGATTTTCGCGGGGGTGAAGGGCGCGGGGTTGGTCAGGTCGAAGTTCATAACCGTTGTATATAGTGTTGTCGTCGTTAGATCAAGGAAAAAATGTGCGATTGGAGAAATTTTCTCACGATCGGGTAGGGGACACGCCAGCCGGACGGCGTTGCCGTTTGATCGGCTGTTGCTCGAGATGCGCAGCGCAAAACGGACAAAGGTTTTTTGCTTCTTTTTTCCAAAAAAGAAGCGCTTCCTTCCCCTTTCAGTCAAACAGCGTCCCGAGCCGCTGCTTGATCTGATCGGCGACGTAGAGGGCCAGGGCCTGGATGGTGGGGGTGGGGTTCACGCCGGCCGAGGTGGTGAAGATTGAGCCGTCGACGATGAAAAGGTTTTTCACGTCATGGCTGCGGCCCCAGTCGTTGACGACGGAGCGGGTGGGGTCGGCGCCCATGCGGGCGGTGCCCATGAGGTGCCAGCCGGAGAGGGCCATGGGGGAGTCGACCTCGATATCCCAGGCGCCGGCGGCCTGCATGACGTCGGTGGCGCGGGCTACGCCGTAGTCCAGCATGCGGCGGCTGTTTTCGCTGAGGGTGTAGTCGATGCGGGGTGCGGGGATGCCGTTGCCGTCTTTCAGCGCGGGATCGAGCGTGACGCGGTTATGGGGTTCGGGGAGGTCTTCGCAGATGACGCCGAGGCCGGTGGCGCGGCGGTGGCGGCGGCGGTAGGCCTCGTGGTGGCCGTCGCCCCAGGGGATGCGGCCGGTGGCGAGGCCGGCGACCGCGGTGCCGGCGGTGCCGCGGCCGCGGCTGAATTCGAGGCAGAAGCCGCGCAGGAAGCCGCGGGCGAGGTCGGTCTCGTAGAATTCCTGGCTCCAGTAGGAGTTGGGGGCGCCGCGTTCGCCGTCGAGCTCATGGTCGAACCAGCCGGTGATATGGGCCCAGGGGTGGAACATCAGGTTGCGGCCGACCTGGTCGGAGGCGTTGGCGAGTCCGTTGGGGAAACGTTCTGATTTGGAGTTGAGCAGGATGCGGGGGGTGCCGATGCCGTTGCAGGCCATGATGACGACGTGGGCGGGCTGGAAATGCTCGTGGCCGTCGGCGTCGTAGTAGATGGCGCCGGTGGCCATGCCGTCGGGGCCGGTGGTGATTTCGCGGACACGGGCGCGGGTGCGCAGTTCGACGCCGGCGCGGATGGCGTGGGGCCAGTAGGTGATGTCGGTGGAGCCTTTGGCGCCCTGGGCGCAGCCGCTGCCGCACATGCCGAGGTTGATGCAGGGGGCGCGGCCGTCATGTTCGGCGGTGGCGATGGCGGCGTCGGAGGGCCACCAGTGCCAGCCGAGCGCGTTGAAGCCGCGGGCGAGGGCCATGGTCGACTGGCCCATCGGCAGGGGGCCCATGACCTGCGGCTTGGGCGGGTAGGCGGGGTCGCCGGCGAGGCCGCTGACGCCGGTCATGCGGTCATTGAGGTCGTAGAAGGGGGCCAGGGTATCGTAGGTGATCGGCCAGTCATCGGCGACGCCGTCGAGGGATTTGACCCGGAAATCGGAGGGGTGGAAGCGGGGCATGTGGGCGCCGAACAGGATGGTGCCGCCGCCGACGCCGTTGAAGTTGGCGACCTTGATGGGTGAGTTGTCCTCGTTGATCGGGTAGTCGGTGGGGCGGGCGCGGCGATTGGGGTTGATGGCGAAGGCGCCGTTGCGGCCCTCCTCGAAATCCCGCCGCGTGGAGGGGTATTCCGAGGGCTTCATCCACTCGCCTTGTTCGAGGCAGAGGATGCGCATTTTGGTTTCGGCCAGGCTCCAGGCGACGGCGGCGCCGGAGGCTCCGGAGCCGATGATGAGGACGTCGACGATGTCGGCCATGGCGGGTCTCCGGCGCTTGCGATGGGGCCATCATGCGCCAGTGGCGGGCGGGTTTGAAGGAAGGGAAGCGCTTCTTTTTTGAAAAAAAGAAGCAAAAAACTTTTACTCGTTTCCCCCCGGACGGCGCCGCCAGGGTAAGTACGGCGAAGCCATGAAACGGATAAAAAGTTTTTTTGGTTCTTTTTGTTCACAAAAAGAACTTCCCTGCTTTTCATCTGTTCCCGATTTTTATTTTTCCGACCCCGATGCAATTCATCGTCTATCAGCCTATATCCCACATGCGGCGGGTTTTTACCGTCGCCGGGCGGAGCGCACCTCCTCCGATTGGGAGCCCAATCAATGAAATTACCAGAATGGACCAAGCCCGGGATTTGGGGCGCGGTGATTGGCGGCATCGTGACGATGATCGTGGGGTTCTCCTACATGGGCTGGACGACGGCGGGCACCACGGAGCGCATGGCCTCCGAGCGGGCGAGTGCGGCGGTGGTGACGGCGATGGTGCCGTACTGCATGGCCAAGGCGTCGCAGGACGCCGACACGGCGAAGCTGGCGAAGTTCAAGACCGAGACCTCTTCCTACAGCCGCAGCGACATCGTGCGCTCGGCCGGCTGGGCGACGCTGGGGGCGAGCACGTCGCCTGATTACGCGTTGGCGCAGGCCTGCTCGGAGAAGATGCACGACGCGGTCTGATGCGGGCAGCGTGCGTGAGGACATGATCCGCCGCGCCGGTCTGGCGCGGCGGTTTGCGGCATTGGAGAGAGCGTGGGAAAGCCTGAACTCGGTAATAAACTGACCTGCACGTCGTGTGCGGCGCGGTTCTACGACCTCAATCGCACGCCGGCGGTCTGCCCGAAATGCGAGGCGGAGCAGCCGCCGCCGAAGCCGCGGATCGCGTATTATTCGCGTGGGGCGCCGAAGCGCTGGAGCTCGCCGGCGGCGGCGCCGGCGGTCGCGGCGGATGACGATGCCGCGGCGGCGGTTGAGGTGGATGACGATCTTGACGCGGTCGATCCGCCGGAGATCGATGACGATGATGATGACGACGACACCGATGTGGTGAAGCCGGAGATTGGAGTCGACGGATAATGGAGCAGTTCACCCTGGTGCGGCACGGGCTTTATGCGACGGCGGCGGACCCTCGCTATGAGGACAAGCTCGAGGTCAGCGAAGTGACGGCCGACCAGGCCTATCGGGTGCGCGCGGCGGGCGGGGTGCTGTTCGCCGATCGCGTGGCGGCGGAGGCGGTGTTGGCCGGGGCGCCGCGCGGGTATTTCGCCAATGTGCGGATCAACGGGGCGGAGGTGTTCGTGCCGGCGCCGGCGAAGGGGACGATGCTGTAGAGAGTGGAAAGGAAGTGCTGCTTTTTTGAAAAAAAGAAGCAAAAAACTTCTACTCGTTTGGCGTGTACCGCTCCGACCTGTCCGAGGGGTGCAGGCCAACGGCATGGGAGAGCGCTCTCGCGGATCGAAGCCGATCCGCTGCCGCTCCCGCCGCCGCTACGCTTCGCTTCGCGTCAGAGTTTTTTTGGTTCTTTTTGTTCACAAAAAGAACTTTCTTCCCTTCCCAAACTTCGGCTTCTCAACCGAATGGAGTCATCATAGTTTCATCCTGAGCAGACGATATTTCTGCAAGGATGGAAATATGGAAACCCGACAGGCCGCAGGCATGCTCGCCGCGTTGGCGCAGGAGACGCGGCTCGATCTGCTGCGTCTGCTGTTCGCCCGCGGCGCCGCGGGCCTGGCCGCCGGCGACATTGCCGCGCGGCTGGGCGTGCCGCCCTCCACCCTCTCCTTCCACCTCGCCGCCATGGAGCGCGAAGGGCTGCTGACGGCGACGCGGCAGGGGCGGAGCATCGTCTATGCGGTGCGCGTGCTGGGCCTGCGCGACCTGCTGGGGTTCCTCACTGAAACCTGCTGCGCGGGCCAGCCTGGCCTGTGCGGCGACATCGCCGGGCTGTTGCCGGCGGTCAGCGAGGCACCAGCGATGACCCCATCCTTCAATGTTCTCTTTCTTTGCACCGCCAATTCGGCGCGGTCGATCATGGCCGAGGCGATTCTCAACACGATCGGCGCCGGGCGGTTCCGCGCGTGGTCGGCCGGCTCGGCGCCGGCGGAGCGGCCGCAGCCGGCGGTGATCGCGCGGCTGGCGGCGCTGGGGCACGATGTGAGCGGGTTGCGCAGCAAGTCCTGGGAGGAATTCATGGGGCGAGAGGCGCCGCGGATGGATTTCGTCATCGCGCTGTGTGACATGCTGGAGGGGCAGCACTGCCCGGATTTCGGCGATCGCGCGGTGACCGGCGCCTGGCCGCTGCCGGATCCCATGAAGTTCACCGGCAGCGCGATTGAGCAAGCGGCGCTGTTGAACGAGTTGTATGCGGCGCTCGACCGGCGCATCCGCATTTTCATCAACCTGCCCTTCGCGGCGCTCGACCGCATCGCCGTGCGCAAGCGGTTGGACGAGATCGGGGCGGGGGTGCGGGCATGAGCGTGCGGGTTGGCATCAGCGGGATGGGCCGCATCGGACGGCTGGCCCTGCGGGCGGCGCTCGGCGCGGCGGAGCGCCAAGAGGAAGACCCGCGGCGGGGCAACCGGCTGGACGTGGTGCACCTCAACGAGATCAAGGGGGGCGCGGCGGCCTGCGCGCATCTGCTGGAGTTCGACAGCGTACAGGGACGCTGGCGCGGGCCGGCGATCGGCGCGGAGGGGGAGGACGCGGTGCGGATCGGGGCGCGCCGGCTCGGATTTTCCGCCCATGACGCGCCCGGCGGGATTCCCTGGGGTGATTTGGGGGTGGACGTAGTGCTGGACTGCACCGGCAAGTTCCTCACCCCCGAGGCGCTGCACGGCCATCTCGATCGCGGGGCGAAGCGGGTGATCGTGGCGGCGCCGGTGAAATTCGATATCGTGCTCAACGTGGTGGTCGGCGTGAACCACCATTTGTATGACCCGGCGCGGCACAGGATCGTCACGGCGGCTTCCTGCACCACCAATTGCCTCGCACCGGTGGTGAAGGTGGTGCATGAGGCGATCGGCATTCGGCACGGGCAGATCACCACGATCCATGACCCCACCAACACCAACGTGGTGACCGACGCGCCGCATCGCGATTTGCGCCGGGCGCGCAGTGCGATGCTGTCGCTGCAACCGACGACGACGGGGAGCGCTACCGCGATCGCGCTGATCTACCCCGAGCTGAAGGGCAAGCTGAACGGCCATGCGGTGCGGGCGCCGGTGCTGAATGCGAGTCTGACCGATTGCGTGTTCGAGATGCGGCGGGAGACCACCGCCGCGGAGGTTAACGCGTTGTTCGCCACCGCGGCTGCCGGGCCGCTGGCGGGGATTCTCGGCTATGAGACGCGACCGCTGGTTTCCGCCGATTATGCGCGGGATACGCGCAGCAGCGTCGTCGATGCGCTCTCCACCATGGTCACCGATGGCACGCTGCTGAAGGTGTATGCGTGGTACGACAATGAGATGGGCTATGCGTGCCGGATGGTCGATCTCGCCTGTCACATGGAAGCAATGGGGATCTGAGATGGCTCCGGCAGCCCGGCACTATGCGATCGTCACCGCGGCGTATTTCCTCTTCACGCTGACCGACGGCGCGTTGCGGATGCTGGTGCTGCTGCATTTCTACCGGCTCGGCTATACGCCCTTCACGCTGGCGACGCTGTTCCTGCTCTACGAGACCGCCGGGATTTTCACCAACGCGATCGGCGGCTGGCTCGCGGTGCGGTTCGGCATTCCGCGCATGCTGGCCTGCGGGCTGGGGGTGCAGATCGCCGGGCTCATGATGCTGTCGGCGCTCAATCCGGGCTGGACGGCGGCGGCTTCGGTCGTGTGGGTGGTGGTGGCGCAGGGGTTGGCGGGGGTCGCGAAGGACCTCACCAAGACCGCCTCCAAGAGCGCGATCAAGGCGACATCCGAGGGTGGGAACGCGCAGCTGTTCCGCTGGGTCGCCTGGTTCACCGGCTCCAAGAACGCGACCAAGGGGGCAGGGTTTTTCGCCGGCGGGGCGTTGTTGCAGTGGGCGGGGTTCGCGCCGGCGCTGTGGCTGATGGCGGGGATGCTCGGGCTGGTGTTCGTGATGGTATGGACGTCTCTCCCGCGCACGCTGGGCAAGGCCAAGGCTTCGAAATCGATGCGCGAGCTGTTCGCCAAATCGCCGGCGGTGAACCTGATGGCGGTGGCGCGGATCTTCCTGTTCGGGGCGCGGGACGTGTGGTTCGTGGTCGGGCTTCCGGTGTTTCTCTATGCGAGCGGTTGGACGTTCATGCAGGTCGCCGGATTTCTGGCGGTGTGGACGATCGGCTACGGCGCCGTGCAGGCCGGGGCGCCGGCGCTGGTTCGGCGCAGCGCGGACGGGTTGAGCCGGGAAGTGCCGGAGGCGCGGCGGTGGGGGGCGGTGCTGGCGGCGATTCCCGTCGTGCTGGCGTTGGTGCTCGGCAGGGCTGACCTGGCCCGGCCCGACCTCGTGCTGGTTGGTGGGCTCTGCCTGTTCGGGGTGGTCTTCGCGGTGATCTCCTCGCTGCATTCCTATCTCATCATGGCCTATGCCGGTTCCGAGAAAGCGGCGGAGGATGTCGGCTTCTACTATGCCGCCAATGCGGCGGGGCGGTTGATCGGCATCGTGCTCTCCGGGCTGCTGGCCAGCGCCGGCGGTATTCTCGCCTGTCTCTGGGGAGCGGCTTGCATGCTGGTGCTCTGCTGGGGTGTCACTCTATTGTTGCCCGCCAAACCACAGGATCGACCGGTGTGAACGTCTTCGAACGCTATCTGACCCTGTGGGTCGGGCTCTGCATGGCCGGCGGCATCGGCCTCGGCGCCTTCCTCCCCGCGCCTTTCCAGGCGCTTGGCCGTGCGACCGTGGCGCAGATCAACATCCCCATCGCCGTGCTGGTGTGGCTGATGATCATCCCCATGCTGATGCGGATCGACCCCGCGGCCCTGCGCCAGGTCGGCCGGCACTGGCGGGGTATCACCGTTACCCTCGGGATCAACTGGCTGGTGAAGCCGTTCTCGATGGCGCTGTTGGGCTGGTTCTTCATCGGCTTCCTCTTCCGCCCCCTGCTGCCCGCCGGCCAGATCGACAGCTACGTCGCCGGCCTCATCCTGCTCGCCGCCGCTCCCTGCACCGCGATGGTCTTCGTCTGGTCCAACCTGGTGGACGGGGACGCCGAATTCACCCTCTCCCAGGTCGCGCTCAATGACGCGATCATGCTCGTCGCCTTCGCCCCCATCGTCGGCCTGCTGCTCGGTATCTCCGCCATCGCGGTGCCGTGGGATACGCTGGCGCTCTCCGTCATTCTCTTCATCCTCGTGCCGCTCATCATCGCGCAAGTCTGGCGCCGCCGCCTGCTCGCCACCGGCGGGCTTGAGCGGATGCGCGAACGCCTCGGGCCAGTCTCCATCTGCGCCCTGCTCGCCACCCTCGTGCTGCTCTTCGCCCTGCAAGGCCAGCAAATCATCGCCCAGCCAATGGTGATCCTGCTGCTCGCCGTACCAATCCTCATCCAAGTCTACTTCAACGCCGGCCTCGCTCTGCTGCTCAACCGCCAATGCGGCGAAAGCTTCGCCGTCGCCGCCCCCTCCGCCCTCATCGGCGCCAGCAACTTCTTCGAACTCGCCGTCGCCACCGCTATCGCCCTGTTCGGCTTCGAAAGCGGCGCCGCCCTCGCAACCGTCGTCGGCGTGCTCGTCGAAGTCCCCGTCATGCTCTCCGTCGTCGCGCTGGCCCGCCGGCTGCGGCCGGGGTGGAAGTAAGGAAGGCAAGGGGGCGCTGCCCCTGGACCCCGCTGGGGGATGATCCCCCAGACCCCATCCGTTGAAGAGGACGCTGAAAGAGAGAGGGGGCCTACTCCGTGGTTGCAACCACCGCGCAGGCCCCCTCTCTCTTTCAGCGTCACGCCTTCAATGCATAGAGGTCCAGGGGCTCGGCCCCTGGCGGGGGTCGAGGGGGCAGCGCAGATCGGAAGAGCACACG
>CAIWAJ010000484.1:0-6437 GCA_903910565.1 uncultured Rhodospirillales bacterium | reverse complement strand
GGTGAGGGTGTCGCGCAGGCCGGCGGGGTAGAAGTGGCTGTAGTCGCGGAGTTCGGCGGCGAGCCAGCCGTTGCGGGTGGGGAGGCGGAGGCGGGGGGGTGTGCGGTCGGACTCCCGGGGTTGGGATTCCGGGCGTGTGGATTCTTCGCGGGGTTTGCGGGCGCGGTGGGGGATGCCGGCGAGGAGGCGGGCCATGAGGCGCTCGAAGCGGGCTCGGGTGCGCAGGATGTAGTTGTAGATGATGAGGCCGGGGACGGGCGGGTTGGGATTGGGGTTGAAGGCGCGGCCGATCGCTTCGCACAGTCCGCCGATGGCCATCACGAAGCGACGGATCGCCTCGGGGGTGCCTTCGGGCAGGCGGGGGGTGTGGAAGTGATGGAACATGTTTTTATGTCTATCATCGTTGTCTGCGTCATGCAAGGGGAAAATTTGGGGTTGGGGGAGGTTTTTTTGCTTTATTTCGGTGCGGGGGGTGTGGGGCGATCGGAGGCGATTGGGAAGATGGCGGAGAGCGGTGGGATGCGGCACTATGGGGATTGCCAGGGAGGAAGCTCCGGCGCGTCACTGGCGATTGATTGCGTGTCTGCTTTTCCGGCTCGGGCGATTCCGCCCGGGTAGGGCAGATGCGAGCGCGAAGGTGTGCCGTGACCGATACCTCGACCCCGATCCATATCCTCGTCGTCGATGACGAGCCGATCCTGCGGGACGAGCTGGTGACGTTCCTGGGATGGCACGGGATGGTGGCGACCGCGGCGGATGGCGGGGAGCGGGCGCTGGCGGTGCTGGCCGAGGACCCGGCGATCACCGTGACGCTGAGCGATATCCGCATGGCCGGGCTTGATGGGCTTGGCCTGGCAAAGGCGGTGCTTGCCACGCGGGGCGAGGCGGACGCGGTTGAAGTGGTGCTGATGACCGGGCATGGCAGCATGGAGACGGCGACGCAGGCGTTGCGCGCCGGGGTGTTCGATTTTCTGCGCAAGCCGATGCGGCTCAACGACATGCTGGACGTGATCCGCCGCGCCCATGCCAAGGCGGTCGGGCGCCGGGAGAGCGAGGCGCGGCGGATTGCCGAGCTGGCGCGGTTGCGCGCGGACTACACCGCGCTGCAGGAGCGGCTGGCCAAGACCGGCGCCGCGCTCGGGCTCTCCGGGGAAACTCCGCCGGAGCTGGCGCATATCCTGTCGCATGAATTGCGCACGCCGCTGGTGCCGCTGCTGGCGCTGCCGGACATGCTGGAAACCGGGCGGCCGCTGGCGCCGGGGGTGCTCAGCGCCTATCTCGGCGACGTGCGGCAGGCGGGTGCGCGGCTGGTCGCGATCACCAACGACCTGGTGGAGTTCCTGGCCCCTCCCCCCCCCGCGACGTTCGCGTGGCGGACGGCCTCCGCGAAGGGGATGATCGAGGCGGTGCGCGATCGCAGCGCCCCGGCCGCCGAGGCCGCAGGGGTGGCGGTGATGGTGGGCGCGCTCGACGCCGTGGATGTCGAGACCGCGGTGCCGCAGTTGCTGGGCGCGCTGACGCGGCTGGTCGCCAATGCGCTGGCGGCCACGGCGCGGGGCGGGGAGGTTGAGGTTTCAGCCGAAGTGCGGCCCGGCGATGCGATCGCCTTCTCGGTACGGGATTTCGGGGCGGGGATGACGGCGGAGGATATCGCGCTGGCGCGGCTGCCGTTCCGCCAGCTCGACATGAGCCTCACGCGCCGGCATGGCGGGCTCGGCCTGGGCCTGCCGCTCGCGGAGCGCATGGCGGGGTTGCTGGGCGGGCGGCTTGAGATCGGCTCGACGCCTGGCGCCGGCACGGTGGCGCGGATCGTGCTGCCGCGCCACCGTGCCGGCGGCAGCGCGGCATGACGGCACCCACGCCCGCCGGCCGGGCGCACGGGCGTTTCGGCCAGTGGCTCGGCACCTATCGCATCACCGCTTTCGCGACCGTGGCGCTGGCGGCGGCGCTGGCGCTTGGCCTGGTCGCGTGGCGATACCAGACGGTGGTCCGCGAGAACGAGGCGCTGGTGGCGCGGCGCGCGACGGAGCGGGCGAACGTGTTCGCCGGGCTGCTGGGCGACAGCATCGCCGCGACGCTGCGGCAGGCCGCGGCATTGCACGACATTGCCGGGCTTCTCACAGAGGCGCGGCTGACCGGCGATGCGGCCACCGAGGCGCGGTTGCAGGCCCTGCTCGACCCTGCGAACGGCATTGCCGGGCCGGACGTTGTCCAGGTGGCCGCGATGGGGGCGGATGGCCGATCGTTGTGGAGCAGCTTCAACTGGGCGATGCCGACAATCGATCTGAGTGACCGCGACCACTTCACCGCATTTCTGCGTGACCCTACGCTGCGAACGTATTTCTCGGCGCCGGTGACCGGACGGGGAACCGGAGAGCAGACCATTCAATACGCGCGGGCGGTGCGGGACGCGGCGCGGCAGTTGCGGGCGGTGACGGTGGTGTCGCTGCGCACCAACATGCTGGCGCGGCTGTGCGGGGAGATCGACCTCGCCGAGGACGACAGCGTGCTGCTGGTGCGCGACGACGGGACGGTGCTGATGCGCCGCTACCCCGGCAGGCCGGTGGGGATCATGCTGCCGGCGGCGCCGCACGCCAACGCCATGCAAGGTGGCACGCTGATGGCCGGTGCGAGCCCGCTGGACCAGGTGACGCGCTATGTGGCGACCCGGCGGATCCCGGGCCGCTACATGACGCTGCATGTCGGGATCTCCCGCGCCTCGCAGATGCAGGCCATGGAGGGGGTGACGGCATCGCTGTGGCAGGAGACGCTGTACCTGGATATCGCGATCGTCGTCAGCGCCTTGGGCGCGGCGCTGGCGATCTTGCTGATCCAGCGGGCGGGTATCGCCGCGGCGCGGGCGGCGGCGCTGGCGGGCCGCGAGGCGTGGTTCCGCTCGGTGATCGACGAGATGGCGGACGGGGTGCTGGTGTTGGAGAATCCCAGCGCGGATGGGGGGACGGTCGCCTACGCGAACCGGCGCGCCGGCGAGATTTTCGTCGTGGCGCCAGCGGCGCTGGTGGGGCGGCTTTCCCGGACGTTTACCGCCCCCGAGGAGGAGGCACGCATCGCGCCGCTGCGGGAGCGGTTGGTGCGCGGCGGGTCGGTCATGGAGACCGTCTATCGGGCGATGCGGCCGGACGGGAGCCGGTTCTGGATGGCGGCGGGGGCGATGAGCGTCGCGGAGCAGGATGGTTCGGGCAACCGCCGGGTGATCATGACGCTGCGCGACGTGACGGCGGCGCAGGAGAGCACGCAGGCGCTGGCCGAGGCACGGGCGCGGATCGACCGGATGCTGCAGGTGATCCCGGGGGTGTTCTATCAGCTGCATCGGGCCGGGGATGGCACGGTGAGGGTGGATTTCGTGTCGGACAGCGTGGCGGCGCTGTTCGGCGTTCCGGTGGAGACGGCGATGCGGCCGGGCTTTCTGCTGGAGCATGCCGAGGGGGACATCGCCACGCTGCGGCTGGCGGCGCTGCAACAGGCCGGGCCGGGTGGCATCGCGACGGTGGAATTCGGGGTGCGCATCGGGGAACGGCGCTACTGGGTGCGCGACGTGCTGCGCGCGACCTCGCTGGACGAGGGGACGCTGGATGTGGGGGGATTTCTCTACGATGCCAGCGCCGAGCATGTGGCGGAGACGGCGCGGCGGGCGGCGGAGGAGGAGGCGCGGCGGATGAACTGGGCGCTCAATGCCCATTCGCGCGCGCTGGAGGTGTTGCTGCACGGGGGGTCGCTGCGGGACATGATGCAGCGGGTGTGCGAGGGCATCATCGACACCACGCAATACGTGCTCGCCTGTGTGGCGATTCCGGAGCATGGCGCGGACAAGGCGGTGCGGATTGTCGCGTCGGCGGGGCCGGGGCGCAGCTATGTGGAGGGGTTGAGCATCACCTGGGACGCGACGCGGCCCGAGGGCGATGGCCCGACGGGGCGGGCGATCCGCTCGGGCAGGCCGGAGGTGATCAACGATATCGTGACCGACGCGCGGTTCGCGGCGTGGCGGGAGCGGGCGGCGGCGTTCGGTATCCGCTCAAGCGTGACGACGCCCTGCGTGGTGGGTGGCGAGGTGGTTGGCGCGGTGCTGGTGTATGGCGGCGAGACGGACATGTTCCAGCCCGCGGTGCTCGCGGTGTTCGAGCGGTTGGCGGAGGAGATCGGGCTGGCGATCGGGATCGAGACGGATCGCGGGCGGTTGCGGGCGGCGGAGGAGCGCCTGAGTGACGCGGCGCGGTTGGGGCCGGGACTGCTGTACCGGGCGCGGCTGCAGGGGGAGATGGTGGAGATCGTCGACGTGGTTGGCGAAAGCGCGCGGATTCTGGGCGAAATCGCCGGGCGGGATGGCGGGCCGGCGGCGCTGGCGGAGGTGATTGGCGCAAAGGAGCCGGTGGCGGCCATGCGGGCGCTGGCCGACGACGCCGCGAGCAGCGCGGATTTCGCCTGCCCCGGGCTGGGCGGCGCGACCCGCTGGGTGCGCAACAGCGTGCGCGTCACGCGGCGGCAGGGCGAGATGCTGGAGGTGGTGGGGTATCTCTCCGACGTGACGCAGGAGAAGCAGAACGAATTGCGCCGCCAGCACCTCACCACGCTGGTGACGCTCGGCGAAATGGCGACGGGACTGGCGCATGAGCTCAATCAGCCGCTGACCACCATCAGCTTCACCGCGCAGAACGCCGGGCTGCTGCTGGCGCGCACGCCGCCGGAGGTGGCGCAGGCGGCGGAGAGGGTGGGGCGGATCATGGGCCAGGTGGAGCGGGCGGCCAAGCTGATCGACCATATGCGGATCTTCGCGCGCAACGAGCATGCGCCGGCGCATCCGCTGGGGTGGCGGGTGGCGCTGGATCGCGCGCTTGAGTTGATGCAGTCGAAACTTATGGGGTGCGAGGTGCGGTGCGCGTTGCCGGAGGATCTGCCGGACGTGATGGGGGCGCCGATTCCGATGGAGATGGTGCTGATCAACCTGATCTCCAACGCGGTGGACGCCTATGGCGAGGGGCAGGCGCGGGTGGTCGATATCTCGGCGACGGTGCGGGACGGCCAGGTGGTGTTGCGGGTGAAGGACCAGGCGGGCGGGATTCCGCCGGCGGCGCTGCCGCGGCTGTTCGAGCCGTTCTTCACCACGAAGCCGCCGGGCAAGGGCACCGGGCTCGGGCTGTCGCTGGTGTTCGGCGCGGTGATGGAACTGGGGGGCACGATCACGGCGGCCAATGCGGAGGGCGGCGCGGTGTTCGAGGTGATCCTGCCGGCGGCGTGACCTCTCCCGCGGGAGCGAGAGAGGGACGGAGCCAAACGGATAAAAGTTTTTTGCTTCTTTTTTCAAAAAAGAAGCGCTCGCTTCCTTGCTAGGCGACCCGCTCCGCCGGCGTCAGCGGCACTTCGACGTCGATTTCGAGGGTGGAGACGTGGTTGCCGCGGTCAAGCTTGATCTGGACCTTGTCGGGGTCGATATCGAGGTGGCGGCGGATGACGGCGAGGATTTCCTCCTGGAGGCGGGCGATGAGGTCCGACTTGCCGAAGGTGGAGCGCTCATGGGCGAGCAGGATCTGCAGGCGGTCGCGCGCGACGCTGGCGGTGGGCTTGCGGCGGAAGAACTGGAAAATGCTCACGCCACCCTCCGGCCGAACAGGCGATCGACGAAGGAGCGGCGCTCCTGGGGGATGACGATGTCGAGCTTTTCGCCGAGGAGGCGGCGCACGGCGTCCTGGTAGGCGCGGGCGGGGGCGGTTTCGGGGTTGTTGAGGGTGACGGGGACGCCGACGTTGGAGGCCTTCAGGACTTCCTGGCTTTCGGGGATGATGCCGAGGAGGGGGATGGAGAGGATGTCCAGGACGTCCTCGACCTTGAGCATGTCACCGCGGGCGGCGCGGACGGGGTCATACCGGGTGAGCAGGAGGTGTTTCTCGACGCGCTCGCCACGCTGGGCGCGCTCGGTCTTGCTGTCGAGCAGCCCGATGATGCGGTCGCTGTCGCGCACGGAGGAGACTTCGGGGTTGGTGACGACGATGGCGATGTCGGCGTGGTGCATGGCCATGGCGGGGCCGCGTTCGATGCCGGCGGGGCTGTCGCAGAGGATCCAGTCGAACTTCTCGCGGAGTTCGGCGATGACTTTCTCGACGCCGTCGGTGGTCAGCGCGTCCTTGTCGCGGGTTTGCGAGGCGGGGAGGATGGAGAGGTTCTCCAGGCGCTTGTCGCGGATGAGGGCCTGGTGGAGCTTGGCGTCGCCCTGGATGACGTTGATGAGATCGAACACCACGCGGCGTTCGGCGCCCATGACGAGATCGAGGTTGCGCAGGCCGACGTCAAAATCGACGACGACGACTTTCGCGCCGGTCTGCGCCAGTGCGGCCCCGATCGCGGCGGTGGAGGTGGTTTTGCCGACGCCCCCTTTGCCCGATGTGACCACGACGACTTTGGCCATGATGTTCCTCCTCCAGCCT
>CAIWAJ010000483.1:0-1505 GCA_903910565.1 uncultured Rhodospirillales bacterium | reverse complement strand
TGAAACGCAAGTCCTGTCCGAACGAAAGACAGATTGGGAATCGCGGTCAACCGCTTTGGATTCTTTTCGGAATCGCCGAGGCATGGAACGGATTCTTTTATTGCGCGAAGCGTTCAGCGGAAAATGAGGGGAGGTTTGAGATCCGCGGTCGCCTCCGTCAGCATGCGGCCCATCGCATCCAGCGGCGCCCACCGACGTAACGATGCGATGCAATCCTCGGCTGTGACAGGGGCACCGTCATGAAACGTCAGGCCCGGCCGAAGTACGAATTCCCAGGTCAGTTCATCGGGGGAAACGGCATATCGGTCCACCATTTGCGGCTGAATCGCGCCCGCAGCGTTCATGGAGAACAGCGTGTCGAACACATGGTAGCCGAATGTCCGCGAGATCGCCGCCGTCGTCTGATGCGGATCCAGGATCACGACCTCGGACTCCAGCACGGCAGTGACCGCTTTTTTTGTCGCGGCATGTGCGATCCGCGGCGCGGCGGCGGCGGTCATCAGCCCCGAGGTCATACGTCCGACGAACCGGCGCCGGTTCAGGTGAATGGGCGGCATGGCGATCATCCCCGTGGAGCGAAATCCTAGCCGGGACGCTAGCTCAGAGCCCCTTTGGGACACAAACCGCCCGAACATGCCTCAACGGAACCTGAGGCTGAGATTCATTCTATGCACATGATTGTGCGTGAAGGCAGTCATATTTGCGCCCAATTCGGACCCGCCGGCGGGGAATTTATCGTTGTAACATTGGGTGCATTGAACGGCCCGCGTCCGCTGCAACCCGCCGATAATGTGGAAGCCCGAGTCCAACAAACTTCTAGGAGTATTGTGATCTTCGTGCTACATAACAGGACTATAAGTAGCGGGAAGTACGCAAATGCCGACGCCACACCACCCTCCCGCAGCCGTGCGACGCATCCTGCGCAAGTTGGGTGCGGACATCCACGACGCCCGCCGTCGCCGGCGGCTGCCGATGGCAGTCGTGGCCGAGCGCGCCTTTACATCCCGCTCGACCCTCCAAAAGATCGAAGCCGGCGACGCCAATGTCGGCATCGGCATCTATGCCGCTGTCCTGCAAGCGCTCGGTCTACTCGACGGTCTGGGAGAGATCGCCGATATCGGCCGCGACAGCGTCGGCCAGGCCCTGGCCACCGCCGCGTTGCCGAAACGGGTCCGTATCAAACGCACAGCGGGCCCGTCGGGCAATGGCTGAGATCGAAGTCCATATCGACCTCGAAGGACATACCCGCCCCGTCGGTCTGGCCCGAAGCAACAGGGTGCGGGGCAATGAAATCGTCGTTTTCGAGTACGGGCGCGAATCTCAAGCCTCCCCTCATTTTCCATTGAACCGTCGCGCAATAAAAAAATCGCAATCATCTGTCCAGGATTCCGAAAAGAATCCAAAGTGGGGGCTGCGATTCCACATGTTTCTTTCGCCCCGACGGCACTTGCACCGAGCCGCTCCCCACGATTCAAGCCTCGTGTCACCCGACGTGCGAGGCAACC
>CAIWAJ010000482.1:0-5413 GCA_903910565.1 uncultured Rhodospirillales bacterium | reverse complement strand
TGGAGGTCAGGCCGCCAGCAGCGTCACGTTAAGCGCCCCCGGCGCGAAGTTCACCGTCACCGGCACGTTCGCGCTCGGCGGCACAATGGCCGTCCAGTCCGGCACTTTGCTTGCCAATGGCGCGATTTTGAACGGCGGCACCTACGTTATTGCCGGCGGGCAAGACACCATCACCGGCGGCACGCTCGAAGGCACCACCTGGAGCGGCGCGCTCAAACTGATGGGCACCGTCCAGGTGGTGAACGGTCTGGCATTCATCCAAGGCTCTACCGCAACCGTCGGGATCATCTCCAGCGGCACCGCTAACACCGGCACACTCATCTTCGCCGACGCCTCGCCGACCATCGACAACGTCTCGCTTCAGGTCGCCGCCACCAATCAAATGTTCCTGGCCAACCCCGGCACCCTGACTATAGGTGCAGGCGCCACGCTGGAAACCTTCCCCGGCTTCCAAAGTTCGCCACTGATTGGGGACGGCAACGACACCATCCGCAACCTCGGCACCATCCATGCCGACAAGCAGGGATTTCTCGGTCAGGTCATCGTCGGCAACGATCTCATCAATGACAACGCCCTCAACATCACCGGCGGGCTCGATGACTATTTCAAGGTCACCAACACGCTGACCAACAGCGGTGTCATCACGGTTTATGACTCCGGTGGAGCGGGGGTGACCAGCCTCGTCAATTCCGGAACAATCGAATTTCGTTCGACGGCCGGAAACCAGAATGGCAATGGGATCGTTCGGGTCGCAGCGAACTACACTGGAAGCGGAACGGTCCTGTTCAACGAGAACTCGAACGGGTCCACGACCGCCCCCGGCATCCTGTCGGTAGGTGGCACCATCGGCGCGGGCGCCGTCCTGATCCACGAAACCGGCACGATGTCGATTACTGCCGGCGCCATCGACCCTGCGGCGACGATCGAAAACTTTGCGGCTGGTGACTCCATTGGCTTGAGCACGCTCCCCTTCACCGGCAACACCAATGTCTTCTGGTCCGGCACACCGGCCGGCGGCACCCTCACCGTAATGGACGGTAGTCTCACCGAGGCATCGCTCAACCTGACCGGTGTGGTAGCCGGTGCCAGTTTTGCCGTCACCGCTGGCCTGACCGGCATTTCCATCACCACCACCAACCCCGCCCCCTGCTTCACGTCAGGCACCAACATCGCCACCCCCACCGGCCCCATCCCCGTCGAACACCTCCGCCCCGGCGACCACGTCCTCTCCGCCTTCGGCGGCCACGTCCCCATCCTCTGGATCGGCCATCGCCACCTCGATTGCCGCCGCCATCTTGCCCCCGCAACCGTCTGGCCCATCCGCATCCAGGCCGGCGCCCTCGGCGACTTCACCCCAACCCGAGACCTCCGCGTCAGCCCCGAGCACGCCCTCTACATCGACGGCCTCCTGATCCCCGCCTTCCTCCTCGTCAACGGCACCACCATCACGCAGGAACCCCGCGACCACGTCACCTACTGGCACCTCGAACTCCCCCAGCATGACGTCATCCTCGCCGAGGGCGCCCAGGCCGAATCATATCTCGATACCGGCAACCGCCATGATTTCGACAACGGCCCCGTCATCACCGCCCACCCCACCTTCACCCAAAACGACATCTGGCTCGCCCACGCCTGCGCCCCCCAATGCCGCCAAGGCCCCGCCCTCGACGCCATCCGCGCCCGCCTCGCCACCGTGGCAAAAATGCCACATCAAGAGCTAATTATCCGCGTATCCTGAAAAATATCTTCAAAACATCAATTTTATCATCTATAACTCTCGCCATGAGCATCGCACCCCACACCCCCGCCCCGAACCAGGACGCAGCGCATCCCGCGCTCCGCCTGGCGGAGGCCATTGGCGCCCTGCTCACCGCCCTCATCGGTCCGTCCTGGTTCTGGCGCTTCCTTCCCGGCGGCCGCGCCTTCGTCGCCCAGATGCAGCGCTTCGGCGCGGAATTCGCCGCCCTCATGGCCCGCATCGCCGCCGCCCCGCCCGCCGCCGAACAACCCATCGCGCCCGCCGCCCCGCGGGCTGCCGCGCGTTCCGTCGCCTCCCGCCCCTCCCAACCCACAACTTCACCGCGCGCCACCCATCCGCGCGCCACCCGGCGTCCCGCGCCTCAATCTCCGGCGCGCGCGCCCACCCCCAAACCGCCGCGCGCCCCGTCGCGCCCTGCTTCCGTGCCCCTCCCGTGCGCCCTGCCGCCCCAGATAACCTCCATATTTTTTTCGCGCGTCGAAGCCATGACCCCTGAATTGCGCCTTATTCGTTACGATATAAAAATTAAAAACCCATTATATCGTTGAAAACCAACACAATCTATCCGAAATCCCCGGGCTACCGACCCCCAACGAACAAAAGTTTTTTGGTTCTTTTTTTCAAAAAAGAACCCCTTACACTCCTGCGCATATCAAGCGCAGGAAACCACCATGCCCGCCCCCGACCGCATCACCGTTTCCGTCATCCAGCACCGTCTCCACGCCATCGTCGAGGAGATGGGCGAGGCCATGCTGCGCACCGCCTATTCCCAGATCCTCAATTCCAGCCGGGACTTCTCCACCGCCATTTGCGGCCTCGATGGCCGCCTCATCGCCCAAGCCGAGCACGTCCCCATCCACGTCGGCGCCCTCCCCTGGGCCGCCCGCGCGGTCACCGAATTCTTCCAGGGCGACATCCACAAGGGCGATGTTTTCCTGCTGAACGACCCCTATCACGGCGGCAACCACATCCCCGACCTCACCGCCTTCGTCCCCGTCTTCGATGGCGACACCCCGGTCTTCTGGGCCATCAACCGCGCCCACCAGTCCGATATCGGCGGCGCCACCCATGGCGCCTACAACGCCGGCGCCACCGAGATCTGGCAGGAGGGCATCCGGGTGCCACCGCTGCGCCTCTACGAGAAAGGCGTCCTGAAGCGGGACGTCTACGAAATGCTGGTCCTCAACGTCCGCCACCCCAACGACTTCCGCGGCGACCTCGCCGCCATGATCGGCTCCGCCCATGTCGGCGAGCGCCGCCTCCTCGCGCTGGCCGCCGAATTCACCTGGCCCACCACCCACGCCGCCATCGAAGCCGTGCTCGACGGCGCCGAACGCCAGGCCCGCGCCGTGATCAGCACCTGGAAGGACGGCGTCTACAAAGGCGAAGCCATCCTCGACGATGACGGCCACGGGATCGAGAACATCCACATCCGCGCCACCGTCACCAAATCCGGCTCCGACCTCACGGTCGACCTCACGGAGTCCGACCCCCAGGTCATCGGCTTCGTCAACTCCTCTCACCCCAACATGCAATCCGCCGTGGTGGTCGCGCTGGCCTACCTCATCGACCCCCACACCCCGAAAAACGACGGCGCCCTGCGCCCGGTGAAAGTCATCGCCAAACCCGGAACCGTCGTCTGGGCCAATCCCGGCGCCCCCGTCACCCTCTGCACCAACCATTGCGGCCAGGAGATCATGGAGGCGATCATTACGGCGCTGGCCCCCGCCTGCCCCGATCGCGCCATGGCCGGCTGGGGCCGCCGCTTCCGCATCGCCATCTCCGGCAAGGACCCGCGAACCGGCAAAAAATTCATCTGGCACCTCTTCCAGGCCCGCCCCGGCGGCGGCGCCTCTCCCGCCGGCGACGGCTGGCCTGGCGGCGGCGAATGGCAAGCGGCCGGAGGGATCAAGTTCGGCAGCCTCGAAGTCACCGAAGTCCGCTTCCCCTTCCTCTTCCGCCGCCACGAAATCCGCCCCGAGTCCGGCGGTGACGGCCAATATCGCGGCGGCCCCGGCGGCATTCTGGAAATGGTCGCCGAAATCGAGGAACCCGCCCTCGGTAACACCGCCGGTGACGGCGTCATCCACGGCGCCGTCGGTATTCTCGGCGGCGAGAACGGCCAACCGCATCGCTACACGCTCCACTCCGAAGGCCGCGCTCCCCGCGCCATCAAAACCAAGGAAGTCGGCCTGCCCATCCGCCCCGGTGACGTCTTCATGATCGAATCCGGCGGAGGAGGCGGCTGGGGACCACCCGCCCATCGCGCCCACGCCGCCCGCGCCGACGACCGCCTCAACGGCTTCATCGCGGCGGAGGGCTGAACATGCTGCGCATCGGTATCGACGTCGGCGGAACCTTCACCGACCTGGTGGCGGTCGACCCCACCGGCCGCACCACCCTGGCAAAATCCGCCTCCACCCCCCCCGACCCCTCGGTCGGCGTGCTGAACGGCCTCACCCAACTCGCCGAAACCCTGGGCCTCGACCTCCCGGCCCTGCTGGCCGGCACCGAGCGTATCGTCCACGGCACCACGGTCGCCACCAACGCCCTGCTGGAACACAAGGGTGCCCGCGTCGGCCTGCTCACCACCGAGGGCCATCGCGACGTGATCGAGATGCGCGAGGGGCTGAAGGACGATCGCTACAACCTCCGCATGCCCCCCCCGGTGCAACTCGTCCCCCGCTACCGCCGCATCGGCGTCCGCGAACGCATCCGCGCCGATGGCCGCGTCGAGATCCCGCTCGACCGCGCCTCGCTCGAAGCCGCCATCGACGAACTGAAGTCCCACGACGTCGAAGCCGTCGCCATCTGCTACCTCCACGCTTGGCGCGATGCCGCGCACGAGCGTGAAACCGCCGCCGCGGTGGCCGCCGCCATGCCGGGCGTCTATCTCTCGCTCTCGTCGGACGTATTCCCCCAGATCAAGGAGTTCGACCGGGTCTCGACCACCATCGTCAACGCCTATGTCGGCCCAGCCTTGTCGCGCTACCTGAAACGCCTGGAATCCCGCCTGAAAGAGGCCGGCTACGGCGGCCCGCTGCTGATCATTCAGTCCCATGGCGGAGTGACCCCCGTCGACGAAGCCGCCCGCATCGCCGCCGGCGGTGTGCTGTCCGGGCCGGCCGGGGGGGTGGCCGGTAGCCGCTATGCCGCGAATATCCTTGGCAGCGGGGATCTGATCCCCTTCGATATGGGCGGGACCTCGACGGACATCTGCCTCATCGTCAACGGCGAACCCTCGCTCACCACCGGCCGCGGGGTCGGCGGGCATCGGTTGGCGCTGAACAGCCTCGACATCGCCTCCCTCGGCGCCGGCGGCGGTTCGATCGGGCATGTCGATACCGGCGGCATTCTGCATGTCGGCCCGCAATCCGCCGGCGCCAATCCGGGCCCCGCCTGCTACGGCCGTGGTGGCCAGCAGGCGACGGTGACGGATGCCAACCTCGTGCTCGGCTTTCTCGACCCCGCCAGCTTCCTCGGTGGCCGGGCCAGCCTTGACGTATCGGCCGCCGAAAATGCGCTGGACCGGCTGGCCGGTGAGTTGGGCGTGAGCCGCATCGAGGCCGCCGAGGGCGTGCACCGGGTGGTGAACACCAACATGGCCGAGGGTATCAGGCTGGTCTCGGTGCGCCGCGGCGTGGACCCGCGCCG
>CAIWAJ010000481.1:0-4229 GCA_903910565.1 uncultured Rhodospirillales bacterium | reverse complement strand
GCCGAAGCTCTGCTCGGCGTTGAAGGCGCCCGAGGTGGTGGAGGTGGCGGACCAGGCGTCGTGGAAGGTGGCGGTGCCGCTATAGGCGCTGACCCAGCCGGCGGAGACGGTCTGGCTGGAGGCGACCGAGGCGCCGCCGTAACTGGCGCTGGAGGCGCTGCTGGCGGTCGCCGTGCCGGGGATGCCGGCGGTGGCGGTGTTGGCGTTGAAGTTGGGCGGGGTCCAGGCGCCGAAGGGGCCGAGCCCGTCGGTGGAGACCGACAGCACGCTGACCCCGGTGCCGCCGCCCGTGGGGGCGGCGCCCACGGTGGCGGTCCCGGTTGCCGTGGCGGTGGCGGTGCCGTTTGTGTCGGCGAGGGTGACGGAGACCGGGTCCGTCCCGGCGGCGGCGTAGGTGTGGGCGCCGCTGACGCTGATTGTGCCGTTGCTGGCAACCACGGTGCCGGCGCTGCTGCTGCCGTCGCCCCAGGCGATGGTGGCGGTGAAGTCGCTGGCGGGGTTGGCGGCGTAGCTGTCGGTGAAGCTGGCGAGGGTGCCGCTGAAGGCGGTCCCCGCGGTGGCGGCGATGGTGGGCGCGGCGCCCACCGCCAGCACGTCGGCCTCGGTGGCGGTCACGGTGCCGGACAGGGTGGTGGTGACGGCGTCGGCGCTGTTGGTGATGGCGATGCTGGTGGGGTAGCTGCCCTCGTCGGCATAGGCGTGGCCGGCGGCGACGCTGAAGGCGCCCGCAGCGCCGCTGACGACGCCGGTGGAGGTGGTGCCGTCCCCCCAGGTGATGGCGGCGCTCAACTGGCTCGCGGTATCGGCGGTGTTGCTGTCGGTGAAGCTGGCGAGCGTGGCGGTCACCGCGCTGCCTTCGGCGGCGGTCAGGTTGGCGCCGGTGCCGCCATAGACGCGCGGCGGCGGCGGCGAGCCGGCGCCGGTCACCGTGATGTTGGAGCCGGTGTAGATGGGAAAGCCGAAGGCGGGCGAGGCCACCAGGATGCCGTCATTGGCGACATGGAAGGTGGCTCCGGCATAATTGCCGGGCAGCGCCAGCGCGATCGGCCCGGTCATGCCCCAGCCCGAGCCGGCGATGGTGAGCACGCCATTGCTCCAGGTCGCGCCGGTGGCGGTGATGCCGGCGAGGTCGATGGTGTTGCCGTCGGTGAAGCCCTGGATGGGGGTCTTGAAGGCGCTGGCGGTGCCGAGATCGAGCCGCAATGTGGCGCTCGACGCGTCGGTGAACACGGCGCTGTCGGTGTTGGCGGCGGAGGCGGCGAATTCCGCGATGCCGCCGCTGGCGAGCGTGACCTTGCCGGTGCCGCTCATCGGGTCGGCGACCACCAGGTGGTCACCGCCCGAGACGTTGATCGCCCCGTTATTGGCCAGGGTGCCGGAATTGAGGGTGAACAGCCCGCCCGCCACCGAGGCGTTGATGGTGCCGTCGAGGGTGAGCTGGCCGGTGTTGAAGGTCGAGCTGCCGGCCGTGTGGTTCATCACGGTCTGGCTGCCGAGGATGAGCGTGTTGGTGGCGCCGACGATCGGGGTGAGCGCGCTTTCGGTGATCTGCTGCGCGGTGCCGCCGACGTTGATGGTGCCGGACTGCCAGGACTGCGAGCCGAGCAGGCGGAGCTGGGTGCCGATGCCGACCAGGTTGATCGTCCCCAGGCTGGCGCCGGCGACCGGCGCGCCGGCGCCGCCGACGAGGGCGAGGTAGCTTTGGGTGGTGCTGCTGCCCAGGTTGAAGGTGCCGGAATTGAGCCAGCCGCCCGGGCTGGTGGCCAGGCCGCCAGTGTCGTTGAACACGCCGGGGTTGATGAACAACGCGGGGCTGACGCCGGCGCCGTCCGTCATGACGCCGTTATTGGTGAGCGTGCCGGTGGAAATGGCGACCACGCCGGACACCGTGCCGTTATTGGTCAGGCTGCCGGCCACGAAGGAGAGGGTGGCGCCGGGCGCGGCGGAAATCAGGCCATTATTCACCAGCGAGGTCACGTTGATATTGGCCCCGGCATTCACCTGGCTGGCCTCGATCGTGCCGTTATTGGTCAGGCTGGAGCCGGCATCGGTCGACCACTGCGTATACAGAGTGCCGCCGCCGCGCTGGTCGATCGTCGCGTTCGCCCCCACCGTGAGGTCGCCGAAATTCAGCGCCGTGGCGCCGATGCCACCGGCGGCGCCGAGGGTGATCGCCATCGAGTCGATCGCCTGGGTGCCGGTGAAGGTGAGCGAGGCGGCGGCGCCGGAGGCGTTGATGGCGGGGGCGGTGAGGCCGTTGGCGATGGTGAGGCTGGCGCCGCTGGCGGTGAGGTCGAGCGTGCCCTGGTAGGTGGCGCCGCTCAGGGTGCCGCCGTTCCAGGCGAAATGGCCGCCGGTGGCGGACAGCGTGCCGCCGGAGACGACGCCGCCGGCATCGAGCGCGAAAGTGCCGGAAGCGGCCGTGAGGGCGCCGGTGAGCGCCAGGGTGCCGGTGTCGGCGACGGTCGCGCCGGCATCGTTCAGCAGCAGGGATTGCAGGGCCTGGGCGCCGGTGAGCGCCACCGTGTAGGCGCCGGCCGCGTCGATGGTGCCGCTATCGCCGGCGCCGGGAACCGCGCCGCCCAGCCAGTCGGCCGCCGTGCCCCAGTTGCCGCTCGTGCCGTTCGCCCAGCGAATGCTCGTCATGGAATAGCCTCATGTAAAGTGTCGTCGATGCGCGGGGTCTAGGCCGCCAACCTGTCGCCAAGCTGACAGACCGGCCGCCATGCGCGCCGCGCACGCGGTTGTGATCGCGGTGGGCGGATGTGCTTGCATCCGGCGATTCCCCGGGCATACTCGCGACAACGGCCCGCCGGACGGGCCGAGGTAGATCACAGGGAGACTCGGACCATGCGGACATCACTCGCCGCCATCGCCGCGATTCTGCTCGCCGCGCCGGCACTGGCGCAGACCCAGGGCGTGACCAAGGACGAAATCACCGTCGGCATCCCGATCGACCTCTCCGGGCCGCTCGCCGAAGTCGGCCGCGCCGGGGCGAACGCCGCGCGGATGGCGGCCGATGAGATCAACGCCGCCGGGGGGCTCAACGGGCGCAAGCTCAAGCTGCTGTTCGAGGACCAGCAATACGACGCCAAGAAAGGCGTGCTGGTGACGCAGAAACTGCTGGAACAGGACAAGGTGTTCGCCATCCTGATGGCCACCGGAACCGCGCCCGCCGCCGCCGCCTACCCGATGGTGCTGAAGGCCGGGGTGCCGCATGTCTGCCCCTGGACCGCCGGCGCGCTGTTCGCCGACCCGTTCGAACGCCTCTCCTTCGCCTGCTTCCCCACCAATGGCGGCATGGCCGCGGCGGGGACCGCGCATCTGGTGGCGACCATGGCCAAGAAGAAGTTCTGCGTCATCTACCAGGATGACGACATGGGCGCCGAGGTGAAGGACTCCATCAGCAAAGTCCTCGCCAAATCCAACCTCAAAATCATCGAGGAAGCCGGCTACAAACGCGGCGCCACCGATTTCTCCGGCCAGGTCGCCCGCGTGCAACGCGGGGACTGCGATACCCTCTTCCTCGCCGCCGTGCCGCCCGCCGCCGCCGCCATCATGCAGGAACTCCAGCGCCGGGCCTGGAAACCCACCGTCATCGGCGCCGGACCCTCCTTCGAAGACAACACCATCAAACTCGGTAAAGACGCCGTCGAAGGCATGTACGCCGTCGGCGTGATCGCCAACCCCGATATCCAGAACTCCCCCGCCCCCGTGCAGGACTGGATGAAGCGCTACCAGGCCAAATACAACAGCCCCGCCTCCCTCTACGGCGCCTACGCCTACTCCTTCGTCTACGTCATGGCGGAAGGGATCAAAAACGCCGGACCCACCCTCACCGCCGATAGCTTCGTCAGCGGCATGGAACAGCTCAAAAACTACACCACCCTCTTCGGCTCAGTCCTGAACTTCTCCCCCGCCAACCGCCAAGGCGCCAACGGAGCCAAATTCTTCCAAGTCCAAAACGGCCGCTGGATCGACCTCGGCAACCTGCCGCCGGGGCTCTGAGCATGCGGGCCTGGGGGCGTCGCGAAGAGAGCAAGGCGGGGGGCTCCGCCCCCTCGACCCCCGCCAGGGGCCGAGCCCCTGGACCTCATACATTAAGGAAGGCTCTATTAGCGAATCATATGCGTAGTTCATATTAGGTTCAATCGTTTGGACGTATCGAGGATTGTGACGATGGACAGCGCGGAATTTCGCAAGTGGCTTGAGGCGATTGACGGTTTGTC
>CAIWAJ010000480.1:0-3507 GCA_903910565.1 uncultured Rhodospirillales bacterium | reverse complement strand
CTTGAGCGAGGCGTAGCTCAGCTCGAAGCGCACCTGGTCATTGCCCTTGCCGGTGGCGCCATGGGCGACCGCGTCGGCGCCGACCATTTCGGCGATCTCGATCTGGCGCTGGGCGATCAGCGGGCGGGCGATGGAGGTGCCGAGGAGATACTGGCCCTCATAAAGAGCGTTGGCGCGGAACATCGGGAAGACGAAGTCCTTCACGAAGGTCTCGCGCAGGTCGTCGATGAAGATCTCCTTCACCCCGGCCATCTCCGCCTTGCGGCGCGCGGGCTCGAGCTCCTCGCCCTGGCCGAGATCGGCGGTGAAGGTCACCACCTCGCATTTATAGACGGTCTGCAGCCAGCGCAGGATGACGCTGGTGTCGAGCCCCCCGGAATAGGCGAGTACGACTTTCTTGACATCTTTGACGCGCATGGCGCTCCGCTCCTTAGGCCGTCACGAAGGGGGGGAGGTAGCGCCGGGCGGGGCGGAGCGCAAGGTGGTGGAGGAAGCAAGGGAGGAAGCGGTTCTTTTTGTGAACAAAAAGAACCAAAAAGCCTTTCGTCACTTCGTTGCCGTTGGCGTGCCCCCGCGGGATGCTTGGGCGCGGTGGGCGGCAAAGTGCGTAGAGTTTTTTGCTTCTTTTTTTCAAAAAAGAAGCGCTTGCTTCCTTTCCTCTACCCGAGCGCCGCGAACACCGCCGCCCCCAGGCTGGCGCTGCGGGGATTGCCGACCAGGCTGCTGCCCATGCGGTTCATCACGTAGCCGATCGACAGGCCATGGGCGAGGTTGGCGCAGCCATAGGCGCCGCCCCAGCCGGAGTGGCCGAAGGTTTCGGGGTCCGGGCCCCAGTTGGGCAGGGTGTTGTAGGCGACGCCGCCGGCCCAGCGGCGGGGGCCGAGGAGCATGTCGTTGCCGGTGAAGCGGATTTCGCGGAGCTTGTCGATGCCGGCGGGGGAGATGATCTGGGTGCCGTCGAGGCTGCCGCCGTTGGCGATGGCGGCGTAGACGCGGGCGAGGCCGTGGGCGGAGGATTGGCCGTTGGCGGCGGGGATGTGGGCGGCGCGCCAGGCGCGGGTGTTGGGGGAGGTGGGCTGCGGCTGCGGGTGTTTGGTGGCGCGGCCGGGGATCTCAGGCGGGCTGGCGGCTCCGATGGTGGCGTTGGAGGGGGGGACGATTTCGGCGGCCCGCCAGTCCTGCGCCTGGGGGAGGCCGATGTGGAAATCGGCGCCGAGCGGGCCGGTGAGGGCGGTGCGGATGAAATCGCCCGGGAGTTGGCCGGTGGCGCGGCGGATGAGTTCGCCGAGCAGGAAGCCGTGGGTGAGGGCGTGGTAGGAGGCGCCGGTGCCGGGCGTCCAGAACGGGGTCTGGGCGGCGAGGCGGGCGGTGGCGAGGGGCCAGTCGTAGAGGTCTTCGAGGGCGGTGGGCTCGGCGAACCCGTTGAGGCCGGCCTGGTGGGAGACGAGTTGGCCGATGGTGATGGCGCCCTTGCCGCCGGCGGCGAATTCGGGCCAGTGCTTGGCCACCGTGTCGTCGTAGGAGAGGCGGCCCTGGTCGATCAGCATGGCGAGCGCGATGGAGGTGATGCCCTTGCTGGCCGACCACACGTTGATCAGCGTGTCGCGCGCCCACGGCTTGCTCTCCGCGGCATCGGCATGACCGCCCCAGAGATCGACCACGCAGCTTCCGCGGACGTAGACGGCGAGGGCGGCGCCGATTTCGCGGTCGTCACCCTCCCGGGCGAAGTTGGCGGCGAAGGCGTCGCGCACGCTTTCGAATCCGGGGGCAACGGTGCCGGCGATGTTGGCCATGGTCAGGGTCCTTTACTGTGGATCAGGCGCGGCGGGCGTTCCAGAACAGCCCGTAATCGCATTCGACGATGTTGGTGATGTCCTTGCGATAGGCGGTCTTGGGCCGCCAGAAGCCGAGCGGGATGGTGGCGACCTCATCGATCGCGGTGCGCTGGGCGGCGTCGAAGGCGGCTTGCCGGGCTTCGGGCGTGGTGGCCGACATCCAGGCATCCGCGTGTTTCTCGGCCTCGGGGCTGACATACCAGCCGGCCCAGCCGCCCTCGGCCGGGCCGCGCGTGTAGTAGTTGACGGCGGGGTTGGCGAGCGAGAGGGCGGCAGCTGACGTGTGGAACATGCTCCAGCCGCCCTTGTCCGGCGTGGCCTTGGAGTTGCGGCGCTGCAGCATGGTGCCGAAATCCATGTTCAGCAGCTCGACGTTGAAGCCGATCTTGCGCAGCAGGTCAGCCGAGATTTCGCCCTGGCTCGAGATGAAGCTGTAGTCGGTGGGATTGATGATCACCACCTTCTCGCCGTTATAGCCGGCGGCCTTGAGGTCAGCGCGCAGCTTGTCGAGGTTCTTGGGGCCTTTCATCAGCGGCGTGGCGTAGTCAGTGACGCCGGGTAGCCCGCAGAGGAACAGGCCGAAGCACTCCGAGAACCCTTTTTCGTCATCGCCATGGATGGCCCGCATGTAGTCGGACTGGGTGACCGCGCTCAGCACCACCCGGCGGATGGCGACGTTGTTGAACGGCGGATGGAGGAAGTTGAAGCGCGCGACCGAGCCGAGCCCGTAGGGGCTGGAGTTGCGGACGGTGATGTTGGGGTTCTTGGCGAGCTGGGGGGCGAGGTCGAGCAGGGCGTTCTCGTACCAGTCCACCTCGCCGTTCATCAGCGCGGCCGCTGCGGTGGCCTGGTCGGGGATGACCGACCATTCGATGCGCTCGAAGTAGGCGCGCTTGCCGCCGGAGGTCCATTCCGGGGCCTCGTCGCGCGGCACATAGGCCTCGTTGCGCTGGTAGGCGACGCGGCTGCCGGGGACGTAGTCGGCCTGGACGAATTTGAAGGGGCCGGAGCCCGTCATCTCCGTCACCTGCTTGAACGGGTCGGTCACCGCGAGGCGCTCGGGCATGATGAACAGCGGGATGGGCGCGGGATGGGCCAGCGCGTCGATCACCACGCCCATGGGGCGCTTGAGGTGGATGACGAAGCTGCGGTCGTCCGGCGCTTCCATGCGGTCGGTGAAGCCCATCAGTGCGATGCCGAAGCTGTCGCGCGCGCCCCAGCGCTTGATGGAGGCGATGCAGTCCCGCCCGCGGACGGGTTCGCCGTCATGGAATTTCAGGCCGGGGCGCAGACGGAACGTCCAGCTGCGCAGATCGTCGGAGACGGTGTGGCCCTCGACCATTTGCGGCTTCGGTTGGTTTTTGGCGTCCACGCCGTAGAGGCAGTCGAACACCGCGAAGCCGTGGTCGATCGAGACGCCGGCGGTGCTGATCGTCGGGTCGATGAAGGAGAGGTTGGCCGAGGGGATGAAGCGCAGCGTTTTGGCGCGCATGTCCTGGGCGATCGCCGGCGCCGCGAGGGCCGCGGCGGAGGTGGCAAGCAGGGCACGGCGGCGCAATCCGGTGGTCATGGCGCAATCCTCCTGGCCGACGGTGCGGCCTTGGGGCGCATCATGGGCGGGGATGCCGGGCCTGACAAGCAAGCCTGTGTGACGTTTCAGGCCGGGGCGCTG
>CAIWAJ010000479.1:0-3963 GCA_903910565.1 uncultured Rhodospirillales bacterium | reverse complement strand
GGCCGATACTCGCGCGCATTTCGTGGATGCGGATCCAGACGCGGGCGTTGACATCGCCTTCGGTGAGGGTGGGGACGTTGAAGGCCAGCCGGTCGAAGGGCGCGTAGCCCGGCGATTTGCGGCAGTCGAAGCCGCGGCCCGAGGCGCGGCCGACATGGCCGCCGGCGGCGAAGCGGGCGGCGTATTCGGGTTTGACGATGCCGGTGCCGACGGTGCGGTCGAGCAGCGAGGCGGTACTGTCGTAGAGGTCCACCAACGCGTCGAGGCGGGCGGCGAAGTCGGGCAGCAGGGCGTGGAGGGCTGCGATGCCGGCGGGGGACAGGTCGGTGGCGACGCCGCCGGGGATGACGCGGTCCATCATCAGGCGGTGACCGAAGGCGGTGTCGGCGGCGCGCAGGAGGCGTTCGCGCAGCATCGAGGTGTGGGCCAGCATGATGGCGAAGGAGGCGTCGTTGCAGATGGCGCCGAAATCGCCGATGTGGTTGGCGATGCGCTCGATTTCGCCCATCAGGGCGCGCAGGTGGATGGCGCGCGGCGGGGGGGCGATGCCGAGGGCCGCTTCGGCGGCGCGGGCGAAGCTGGCGGCGTAGGCCACGGTGGCGTCGCCGGATACGCGCCCGGCGAGGCGGGCGGCGTGCGCCAGGGGGGCGCCTCGCATGAGCGCCTCGGTGCCTTTGTGGGTGTAGCCGAGGCGCTGTTCGAGGCGGACGATGGTTTCGCCATCGGCGGTGAAGCGGAAATGGCCGGGCTCGATGATGCCGGCATGGACGGGGCCGACCGGGATTTCGTGCAGGTTGTCGCCGATCGTGCGCAGGAAGCTGTAGTCGTGCGACGGGGAGGGGCTCGGCGTGCCCATCGGCGTGCCGCGCGGCCAGGCGCCGTGATCGAGCCAGTAGCGGGTGTCTTCGGCGCCGTCGGGCTCCAGGCCGAACAGGTCCTGTATGGTGCGTTCGAGGCGGATGGCGGGGGGGTGCGACAGGCCGACGGAGGGGAAGCGGCGGTCGGGGCAGGGCAGGGTGAAGACCGCGATTTCATGGGTTTCGGGGGCGCGGACGGCCATATGCACGCAGTCCGGCTCGCCCCACAGGCCGAGCAGGTCAAGCGCCCCGCCGGCCAGATGCAGCGTCAGGCGCTGCCAGATGCCGGTGCCGATGATCGCGCGGGGCCAGGGTTGGTGATCGGGGCAGAGGGTTCCGGCGTCGAGCAAAGGGAGGAGGTGGGACATCAGCCGAGCATCCGGGCCACGTGTTGCAGCCATGCGACCAGCGGCGGCGGCAGCCATATGCCGGCGGCGAGCACCAGCAGCAGATGGGCGACGAGGGGCACGGTGCTCGCGGTGATCGGCCCGGTGGGGCCGCGCGGCGCGCCGAAGGCCAGCGTGTGCAGCCGCATCAGCAGCGCGCCCACGGCCACGAGCAGGCCGAGGCCGAGGAGGGCAGCCAGGATCGGCGCGCGGCCCATGGCGGCGCCGAGCAGCATGAATTCGCTCATGAATATCCCGAACGGCGGCAGACCCGCGATGGCCGCGACGCCGGCCACGAGGCTCCAGCCGAGGATCGGGTGCGTCACCGTCAATCCCCCGATATCGGCCAGCCGTTGCGAGCCCTTGACCTGGGCGATGTGGCCCACGGTGAAGAAGATCGCCGATTTGGTGAGGCTGTGGAACACCATCTGCAACAGCCCCGCGAAGGTGGCGAGCGGGCCTCCGAGGCCGAAGGCGAACACCATGATGCCCATGTGCTCGATCGAGGAATAGGCGAACATGCGTTTGATGTCGCGCCGCCGATACAGCATGAAGGCCGCGAAGATGACGGAGATCAGCCCCAGCGTTTCCATCAGCGGCCCCGGCGCGATGGCGGCGGGGTTGGCGGCGAGGATCATCTTGAAGCGCAGCAGGGCATAGAGTGCCACGTTCAGCAGCAGGCCGGACAGCACGGCGGACACCGGGGTGGGCCCCTCGGCATGGGCGTCGGGCAGCCAGGCGTGCATCGGCACCAGCCCCATCTTGGTGCCGTAGCCGAGCAGCAGAAAGATGAAGGCGATGGTCAGCAGGGTCGGCTCGAACTCGCCGGCCCGGGCGACCAGCACCGTCCAGGCCATCGCCTCCAGCCCTTCGCCCACCGCGCCGGCGGCGGCGAAATAGACCAGGATGGTGCCGAAAAGCGCCAAAGCCACGCCGACGCTGCCGAGAATGAAGTACTTCCAGGCCGCCTCCAGCGCCGCCGGCGTGCGGTAGAGCCCGACCATCAGCACGGCGGTCAGGGTGGCAAGCTCGATGGCCACCCACATCAGGCCGATGTTGTTGGCCAGCAGCGCCAAATTCATCGCGAACATCAGCGCCTGATACATGGCGTGATAAAAGCGGCAGGTTCGGGGCGTCAGCCGGCCGGTGCGCAATTCGTGGACGATGTAGCCGGCGCTAAAGAGGCTGCTGGTGAAGGCGATCAGGGTGGTCAGCGCGATCATGGCCACGTTGAGATCGTCGACCACGATGAACAGCCCGGGCTCGGGCCGCTGCCAGAGCAGGACCAGCGCCGCCAACAGCGACAGCAACGATGAAAGCGTATTCAGCCCGGCGGCGCCGCGCGGGCTGGGCAGGACCATGGCCAGCAGCGCCGAGAGCGCCGGCCCGCCCAGCAGCACGACAACCGCGAGATCGCCCGGGGAGGAAAACAGGGTCACGGCATGTCTCCCCGGAAGCGGTCGAGTTCCTGGACGTCGATGGAATGGATTTCCTTGCGGATGTGGCTGAGCGAAATCCCGAACACGATCAGCGCCACCAGCGCCGAAAAGGCGATGGACAGCTCGATCAGAAACGGCATGCCCTGGGCGCCGGCCGCCGCCAGCATCATGCCGTTGTCCACCGAGAGGAAGCCGATGATCTGGGCCACCGGATTGCGCCGGCTGATCATCACCAGGAGGCCGAGCAGGACCACCGCCAGGGCGAACGAGAGGTCTTCCCACATCAGCGGCGATTTGGCGGCCAGCGGCAGCATCACCACCACCGAGAGCGCGACCAGACAGATGCCGAACAGCATGGTCAGCCCGACCCTGGCCACCGGCTCCACCGAGCGCTCGAGATGCAGCCGGCGCACCAGCTTATGCAGCGCCAGCGGAATCAGCGTCGCCTTGAAGAGCAGGGCCAGGGCGGCGGTGGCGTAGAGATGCTCGGCGCCCTGCACCCAGGCCTGCCAGCCCAGCGCCAGCGACAGCACCAGGGCGTGCAGCGTGATGAACTGGATCAGGGCGTAGAGCCGGTCCTGGAACAGCAGCAGAAAGCTGACCGTGACCAACCCTCCGGCCAGCATGTGCGCGACGTCGAAGGCCAGACCGTGGATGACCGGCATTTCAAAAACTCCGCGACACGAACAGCAGGAGGGCGCCGAGCAGCCCGAGCATCAACGCGAAATTGAGGAAGTCGACCACCCGGAACACCCGCATCTTGGCCACGCTGACCTCGATCAGCGCCAGCCCGACGCCGCCGGCCACCATCTTGCCGAGATAGGAGGCGATGCCGATGGCCAGCAGCTCCGGCCCGGTGTCGGCCCCGGCCATGCCCCAGGGCACGAAGACGCAGGCGAGCATCGAGAGGTAAAGGGTGAGCTTGAGCGCGGCGGCCAGCTCGATCAGCGCCAGATGGCGGCCGGAATATTCCAGGATCATCGCCTCGTGGACCATGGTCAACTCGAGGTGGGTCGCCGGATTGTCCACCGGAATCCGGCCGTTTTCGGCGATGGCCACCAGGATCAGCCCCAAGAGCGCCAAGCCGCAGGAGACGCGCAAACCGACCTCCACCGACATCATGTAGTGGGCGATCGAGGAGAGCTGGGTGCTTTGGGCGAGCAGCGAAAGGGTGAAGACGATCATCAGCATCGCCGGCTCGGCCAGCGAGGCGATCATCATCTCGCGGCTGGTGCCGATGCCGCCGAAGGCGGTGCCGACGTCGAGCCCGGCCAGCGCCAG
>CAIWAJ010000478.1:0-1928 GCA_903910565.1 uncultured Rhodospirillales bacterium | reverse complement strand
TCTCGGCCATCGTGTCATGCCCGGCGCCGGGATGGGAGATCAGCACCTGCGGGTCCTTCTGGAACAGCGCCGCCACCGCCACGACGGGGATGTTCTGCTTCACCAGGTTCAGCACGCCGAAGCTGCCGGAGGTCATCTGGAAATCGACGATGCCGGTGGCGATGGCCTGCTCCGGATTGGCCTGTGGGCCCCCGGCGCGGATCGTCACATCCAGCCCGCGCTTGGCGTAGAACCCCTTGGCGAGCGCCTGGTAGAAGCCGCCATGCTCCGCCTCGGCCAGCCAGTCGGTGCCGAACACAATTTTGGTTTGCGCATGCGCGGGGGTGGCCAGGATCAGCACGAGAGCCAACAGGCGGAACATCGGCGTGGGTCTCCTCCGGGCCGGGCAGGGGGCTTGCGTGCCACACTGGCAAGCAGGGGGGCAAGTGTGATCCACTCCGGTTCAATCAAGCCTTGTCCGGGAGCGATCGCCGACCCATGCCCTATGCCACCCCTTTCGGCGCTATGCGCCTGCCGGTCTGCGCGGCCCCGATGTTCCTGGTTTCGGGGCCGGACCTCGTGCTCGCCGCCTGCCGCGCCGGCATCATGGGCTCCTTCCCGACGCCCAATGTGCGCAAGATCGAGGAACTCGACGCCTGGATGGCCACCATCACCGCGGGGCTCGCCGCCGCGCGGGCGGCCGATCCGGCGGCGCTGATCGGGCCATGGGCGGTCAACCTGGTCACCCATTCCTCCAATAGCCGCCTCGCCGAGGATCTCGCGCTGGTGGCCAAATACCGCCCGCCGGTCGTGATCACCGCACTCGGCAGCCCGCGCCCGGCGATCGAGACGGTGCATGGCTATGGCGGCAAGGTGATCGCCGACGTGATTTCGCTGCCGCTCGCCCGCAAGGCGTTGGCGGCGGGGGCGGATGGGTTAGCCTGCGTGTCGGCCGGCGCCGGCGGGCATACCGGGTTCCTCTCGCCCTTCGCCTTCATCGCCGCCATCCGCGAGATGTTCGACGGGCCGATCATCGTCGGCGGCGGGATTGCCGATGGGGCAGGGGTGGCGGGCGCCATCGCGGCGGGGGCCGACCTCGTCTATGTCGGCACCGCCTTCATCCCCGCCAGCGAAAGCATCGCGCCCGAAGCGCACAAGCAGATGGTGGTGGACGCCAGCATCGACGACCTGCTGGTGACGGCGGCGATTAGCGGCACCCCCGCCTCCTGGCTCAAGCCCTCGTTGGTGCAGGCAGGGATCGACCCAGCAGATCTCGGCACGCCGCATGAGCGGAAATACGATTCCAGCGCCGCGCTGCCCAAGCGCTGGCTGGAACTGTTCGCCGCCGGCCAGGGCGTCGGCGCCAGCCGCGCCATTGAGCCGGTGGAGGCGATCGTGGCCCGCATGGAGCGCGGCTACGCTGCGGCGGTGCGGCGCCTCGCCGATCTATCCATAGTTGGTTAGTATGCTATAAAACACCCACCCCAAAGGAGGACTTCCCATGCACAGCAAACACCCCGAGACCCTCGCTCTGCACGCTGGCTGGCGGCGCGACCAGTCGACCAACGCGGTGGCGGTGCCGATCTACCAAACCACCTCCTACCAGTTCAACAGCACCGAGCACGCCTCAAATCTGTTTGCGCTCAAGGAACTCGGCAACATCTACACGCGCATCATGAACCCGACCAACGACGTGCTGGAGAAGCGCGTGGCGGCGCTGGAGGGCGGCGTCGCGGCGCTGGCGCTGGCGAGCGGGCAGGCGGCCTCGGCCTTCGCGGTGCAGAACCTCGCCCGCGCCGGGGACAACATCGTCGCGTCGACCGATCTCTACGGCGGCACCTGGAACCTCTTCGCCAATACGCTGAAGGACCAGGGCATCGAGGTCCGCTTCGTCGATCCGGCCGATCCGCAGGGCTTCGCGCGCGCCACCGACGACAAGACCCGCGCCT
>CAIWAJ010000477.1:0-3449 GCA_903910565.1 uncultured Rhodospirillales bacterium | reverse complement strand
CGGCAGCAAGCGCCGCCAATCCGACCGCGCCGCCCTCACCCCCTCGCTCCACGCGGTGATGGCGGGGCTCGGCGCCGTGCCCGGCGACGGGCTTGCCGCCGAGATGGCGGACGGGTTCGGCGCCGACCCGTCCGGCGAGGATCGCTTCGATGCCACCATCGGGGTGCTCGGGGTGATCAACGTGATCGCGGGGAACCGGCCGGACGGCATCCCCGATGATCCCTGGTTGCGGCGCTGGGAAGGCTGGGTGCTCGGCCAGACCGACCTGCCTCAGGGCTGAAGCAGCGCATCCAAGGCGGCGCGGAGATGCAGCACCGGGATCGCCCAGGGCCGGGTGTTGACGTGATCGCCATCCCGCCCGCCCACCACCGGGCCGGCGATCGCGTCATAGCGCAGGGCGAACACGGCGGCGTGGCGGCGGAAGCACCAGTTCACCCAATGCGCCGCGTGGAGTTCGAGCAGCGCGGTGCCGGGCCTTGCGTGCACGAGATGGGCAAGGCCGGCGCCATGCGGGGCGACGATCGCCTCCGCCCCGGCGAATAGGCCGATCTGCGCCGCGGGGCTCAGTGTCTCCAGCCGGACCGCGACGAAGCCGAAGCCGGCCAATGCCTCCACCACCTCGTCCTCGTTGACCAGGCGGCGATTGGGGCCGCCGCGCCGGTCGATATAGATGCGCCGCGGTCCGGGCGGCGCGCCGATGGCGAAGGGGGCGAAATACGGGACGATGCAGGGGTGTGGCCGGTGATTGCCGCCCACCGAAAAATCGCTCTCGATGCTCCAGGGGAGCACCAGCCGCTCCAGCATCACCGCCTCGCCCGGGGCGATGGCGTGGCGGCGCCAGTGCATCGGCAGGCCGGCGCGCAGGAGCAGTTCGCGCTGCAAGGCGCCGAGCCCGGCGGGAAGCAGCAGGTCCGTCACCTCCGCCAGCGCGGCCTCATCGGCGGCGGCGAGGCGGCCGATGGCGTCGATCGTCCAGTGATAGGGGCTGTCGGCGCCGGGGCCGAGCAGGCTGAGACACACCCCTCTGATCCGCCGCGGCGGGGCGGTGGGATGCAGGGTGATGGCCTCGCCGGCGCGAGTGAAGCGGTCGCGCGCCGGGTCGGCGCGGCCGGTGGTGTCGGCGACGATCTCGCGGCCGGCGAGGATGAGGCCGGCATCGCCGAACAGGGTGACGTCGCGGAAGGTGACCACCCAGGGGGTGGCGGCGCGATAGGCGGTCTCACGCCAGTCGGCGTCCGGCGGGTGCTGGTGCAGCTTGAAGTGGGGCAGCATGTGCTGGCCGGCGCGGAGCGGCGGGAGGGGGACATCGCATGCTTCGCCGGTGGCCCGCACCAGGGCATGGCGCGCGACATCGGTCTCGCCAGGAAGCAGGGCAGCGGACAACGCGACGGGGCGGTAGGGGCCGACGATCACGCTTGATCCATATCATGGCGAGGCATGCGACGCAGCGGTTTCATCGCGCAATCGGTACTCAAATGGGGGCATGACATGACCGGACCGTATCGCGGCTTTCTGCTGGTGTTCCGCTTGCTGATGGCCTGGACCTTCATCTACGCGGCCTCGCACCAGGCGTTCGACCCGCATTTCACCATCATCGGGTTCCTCAAGTCGACCAAGACGTTCAACGCGCTGTTCATGCCCTTCACCGGGCCTGCGATCGCGCCGTTGGTGAGTTTCATGGTGGCCTGGGGGCATCTGCTGATCGGCCTGTCGCTGCTGGTGGGGTTGGCGACCCGGCTGAGCGCGGCATTCGGGATCGCGCTGTTGCTGATGTACTGGCTGGCCCACATGGATTTCCCGTTCATCGAGAACCGCAACAACTTCATCATCGACTACCACATCGTCTACGCCGTGGTGCTCGCCTTCCTGATCGCCGGGAAAGCCGGCCTCACCGCCGGGCTCGATGGCTGGGCGGGGCGGCTGCCGATCGTGCGGGCAACGGCGCTTGGCCGCTGGGCGACCGGCGCGGAGGGTTGACGCGGCGACGCTTCCGGGGCGCAGTGCGCGGGCCATTGCTGGAGACCGGCCCGTGACACTGCGCATCGCCATCGGCGGCTTTCTGCACGAAAGCCACTCCTTCGCCCCTGTGCCCACCACCTATGCGGATTTCGTCGCCGCCGGGGAGTCCCCTGCGCTGGCCCGCGGCGCCGGGCTGGTGGCGGCGCTGCGTGATACCTCCTGGCCGATTTCCGGCGCCATCGCGGTGGCGGAGCGGGAGGGTGTGGAGATGCTGCCGCTCACCTGGGCCACCGCCTCGCCGGCCAAGCCGGTGCAGGACGAGGCGTTTGAGCGGATCGCGGCGATGATCTGCTCGGATTTGTCCGGCGTGCTCGAAGCCGGGCGGGTGGATGGCATCTATCTCGACCTCCACGGCGCCATGGTGGTGGATAGTTTTGGCGACGGCGAGGGCGAGCTGCTGCGCCGGGTGCGCGCGGTGGCGGGGGATATTCCGCTGACGATCTCGCTCGATCCGCATTGCAACATGACGCAGGCGATGGTGGATCGCGTCGATGCGCTGGTGCCGTTTCGTACCTATCCGCATGTCGACATGCCCTATGCCGGCGGCCAGGCGATGACGCTGCTGCTGGAGCGCATCGCGCGCGGGAAGCCTTGGGCGCGGGCGTTCCGCCAGGTGGAATTCTTCATCCCCGTGCCCGCGCAATGCACGCTGGTGGCGCCGATGAAGCCGGCGATGGATGAGCGGCTTGCCATCAACGCGCGGCCGGGCGTGGCCGAGCTCGCGTTCAATTTCGGCTTCCCCTACGCCGATTTCCACGATTGCGGTGCCGCCATCGCGGCCTATGCCGACACGCAGGCGCTCGCCGATGCGGCGGCCGATGACATGCTGGCGTATATCAACCGCAACGAGGCGACGTTCCGCATCGAAGCCACGCCGGCGGCCGAGGCGGTGGCCCAGGCGATCGCCATCGCCCGCACCGCCAGCAAGCCGGTGATGATCGCCGACGGGCAGGACAACCCTGGCGGGGGCGGCCATGGCGACACCACCGGGGTGCTGGCCGAGTTGATCCGCCAGGGCGCGGAAGGCTCGGTGCTCGGCATGATCAACGACGCCGAAAGTGCGGCCGCCTGCCATGCCGCCGGCGTGGGGGCGAGCATCTCGCTCAGTCTCGGCGGCAAGTCGGACGGGTCTCCGCTCGCCGTCACCGCTATCATCGAGCGGCTGTCGGACGGGAATTTCGTCGGCACCGGGCCGATGGCGCTCGGCAACCCCATCGCGCTCGGCCCGTCGGCGCTGATCGAGGTGGCGCCTGGGGTGCGGGTGATCGTGGTGAGTTCGAAAATGCAGGCGCTCGATCAGTCGCTGTTCACCCATATCGGGGTGGAGCCGTCCGCGTGCAAAATCCTGGTGCTGAAAAGCGTGGTGCATTTCCGCGCCGATTTCCAGCCGATCGCCGCGGCGGTGATCCTCGCCACCGCCCCCGGCCCGG
>CAIWAJ010000476.1:0-4891 GCA_903910565.1 uncultured Rhodospirillales bacterium | reverse complement strand
CGTCAGCAGCGAACGCGAAATCCGCGGCAGCTACATGGGCAGTTGCGTCGCCGAACGCGACATCCCCCGCCTCCTCGCCCTTTACCGCCGCGGCAAACTGCCGGTCGATCGGCTGAAAAGCGGCTACCTGCCGCTGGAAGGTATCAATGCGGGGTTCGACCGGCTGGCGGATGGGAGCGTGCTGCGGCAGATTTTGCGGCCGAATGGGTAGGGTTAAGGTGTTCTTTTTGTGAACAAAAAGAACCAAAAAAACTTTTTTATCCGTTTCATGCCGTTGGCTTACGCCTCCTGGAGACAGGGGGGTGGGGGCATGAGGTGAAATATTTACTAACTTCGCGTTTTTATGTTTGACATTTTGGGGCGCCGGCGCTATAACGCGTCGCATGAACAAACCCGCCCCCTCCTCCGTCCTGGACGCCGCCGCGATGGCACGGCGCCTGAGCGCGCTCGCGCTCTGGTTCGCCACGCTGCTCGCCCGGATTCTGCCCGGGTCCGCGAAGCGCAGGGCGGAGCTGGAGATGTGGCAGTACATCGAGGCGACGATGGCCCAGTTCGCCGAACTGCTGGAACGCCACGCCGCCGGTGAGCTTGTTCCGGCGCACCCCACCCGCAAACCGTCGCGCCGCCCCTCCCGCCCGGCTTCCGCGGACACCCGGACTCCGCGCGCGCAACCCGCGCGCCAAAACCCGAGCGCGCGCCCCGCGCCGCAACCGCCCCAATCCGCAACGCCCTGGCACCGCGCGCCCATAAATACGCCAAGTCTGGCGCGAACCCACCCTGTAACGCCATCTTTCTCAAAAATGAGTTGCTTGACGAACAGGCATACCCACGCCCTAATCGTTACGATTATTTAACAAAAACCACCCGCCCGCGCCGACACCCCCTACCCCCCCAAAGCCGCCACCGCCAGATCCGCCGCCAGCCGCGCCCCCCGCCGTTCCGGATCGCCGGAGGGGTCATAGGCCGCGAGTCCGAGGCACCGCAGCGGCACCGCGCGCGCCGCGGCGGCGACGGAGGCCAGGAGTGCGGCGCGGCTGGGCCAGTAGGGGGCGGGGGTGAGGGCGCCGGGCAGTTCGTCAGGCCCGGCGACGTCGAGGTCGATATGCATATACCACCCCGGCGCGGCGCCGGCGCGCGGCGCGAGCAGGGCGGTGGTCCGGCTACCGGCGTCGGCCCCCATGGCATCGGCGTCAAGCCGGGCGATGGGGTGGGTGTCGAGGGCGTGTTCCTCTTCGGCATCGAGGTCGGATGCCCCGATCAACGCGGCGGCCTCGGCCCGCACGGGCGAAGCGAGCCCCGCGGCCTCCCGCCAGTCGGCGAATTCCCAGCCGAGGCAAACGGCATAGGGCATCCCGCCGAGCAGTCCGGTCCCGGTGGTCGCCAATGTGTGCATGTCGCCATGCGCATCATACCAGGCGATCCCCGCCCCCCCACACGCCTTCGCCACCCCGCCCGCCGGCCCAACCGCCTGCGTGCAATTCCCTTGCAGCACAACCGGCATAGCCTCCCGCCCAATGGCATCAGCCACGGCGTCCGAGACCATACCGGCGATAACTCCAAGATTACTGACCGGATCCCGCGTCCGCCGCTCCCGCGGAAACACAATCTCAACCGCCTCCCCAACACGATGCCCACGCCCCCGCAACGCATCCGCCAACCCCCCCGCCATCATCGCCGCGGGCCCCTTGGCCGCCCCCCAACGGGCAACATCACCGGCGTAGGGAACCAGAATGGGGATGATATGCATGGCGGAGGCTCATGTCTGTTGGTCGCGCAAGTGTAGAAGGTGAGTGAGGTAGGGGGCAATCGGGGAGGGCGTCCGGCCTCGGGCGCACGAAGTCGTACGCACCCCCGTCTTCACGTTATGGAACGTTCTTCTGGCCACGTTGGTAAATAACTGCCTCTTCGCTGCTCTTGCGGTGGAGTTCTTGACCCCACGGACCCCGCTCCCCCGGGAGGGCGAAGATGCTCCAGCAATAGTGGCAGGCATCGAAGATAGCGACCCGGCCATATCCCTTGTCTCCCCACCCGGCACCAAGGCTGTTCCTGAAACGGAACCAGCCGCCGCCCGGGACCTGATCGTCCAGTTCCAACCCGGTGATGCAGACGGCATGTCCTCCACTGTACGATTTTGCCGTGGACACCTTCGGGAAGACAAGTGTGCCGTTCGGGTCGCTGCCGGCGCTGATCCATAGATGAGGGACGTCTGGGCCAATGAAGTTTGGGAATGCCAGGCCGACGGGCCGCCCTGCGATCAGTTCGGCGATAATGAATTCGTGAGCCCATCGGAAGACCGGCACTGATGCGTCGAGTGTCGCCCATTTGTCGGGTGGCACTGTTTCGCAGCATGGCTCCTCATCGGGGCGAGAAGACCCGAACCGATCCCTCCACGCTTTTGCCCAAACCCTGCCGGCCTGCTGTGCTTCCAGGCGGGGTGGGCCGCCACCCCATCCATCCGGGCAGGTCGCTTTTTGCGCAGGCGTCAGCTTGTTCGCAAAATCCGGGTCTTCTGCGGCGAGGGCGCCGAAATCGGCGAAGTCGCACATGCCGGCCTCGGCGAGTGCCTTGACAGCGTCGTCGAACGTCCGGCCTCCGGTCGACCATCCCTCCTGTGTGGAGTCGCCGCATGTGCTCATGCCCCAATAAAGGAAGCCCGCTGAGTAGCGGGGGACCTCACCCTTACGCAGGCCTGGACAGCGGTTGATTCGATCCAGCTCAAGGCACGCTGCCACGGTGTAGGCGGTGCACAACATGGTGGCACCCTGCGAGCGGACTGGCCACGTCAATCCGTTGTCCAGCAGGGGTGGTGCGGTCTTCGGTAGGTTCGCGGGCCTTGTGACGTCGTCAGTCACTCTTTCCCCGGCTGGGAGTGTAAACCCCAGCGGCATTATCGCCCCGAGCCGCGCGGGGTATCCGCCTCCCGCACTGGGGCTCATGCGCGGCATGTCAGGAAGCGACCTTTACTTCGGCGGGCGCGCTGACGTCGATACCGCTGCGGGTTGCGCCCCATTCGGGCCATTCGGATTTGGCCGATCGGCACAGCGCCGTGAACGTTGGTAGGTCTGTGAGCTTCTCAAACACCGAAGCCGCCAGCTTCTGGCCGGCACACGTGTCATCATGAAAATGCACGCCAGCAATTTCGCGGTTCTCGCCGATTCGCTTGGCCATGGCATCCAGTACCGGGCCAAGCGCCTTGTTGACGGGATCCGGCAACGCGGCCTTGACGCACAAGCCCGCCAGCATGCTCTGGAAAGCGTGGTTGTTGGGATATGACGGGTGGGCCGGGGTTGGAACCACCGTCATCAATGCCGGGTAAATCTGGGCCGGACGGGGGCGCTTGTAGAGATTCTTATAGTAGATCCCGACCATCTGCCCGATGGCCGCACCCACTTGCAGGAGCGCCGTGGTGAACGGCCGGCGGCCATTGCCGGTGCAGAGCAGGACGTCGAAATAAGGCATGAAATTCGCCGCCTGAGCGATGATCTCGGGCGCTCGGGCGTCGCGATGCAGGCTACGGTCGGTCAGGAGAATTTCGAGCTGCCTGCGTAAGTTCGCTTCGCTGTTGTTGGGAGGCTGGAGCAGGGGAGAGCCGGGTGGAGTGCTCTTTAGGTCGGGCATGCACTCCGCGCCCTTTTTGATGGCAAACTCGGCAAGCACAAGTTGTGCGCGCAGGGATGGGTCCCACCAGGCGTCAGGGAAAAAATCATCAGTCGGTGGTGTGCCATCAGGCGGCAGCAAGGCAAGGAACACCGCCGTGCCACCCGCATTGGGGACCTCCAGGGGATCAGAGAGCGGCACCGCCATCGGAGCCAGCGTCAGCCCGGAGGCGCCGATATTGCCGATATTCCCGATGTTCCCAATATTCCCGATATTGCCAATGTTGCCGATACCGGTCGTCGTCCAAGGCCGTGAGCCATCCATCCTGATTGTCCCCTGTTGAGTGTTTTACTCCGGCAAACCCGCCGCGATGAGGTCCTGCGTCCAGCGTTTGCGCAGCGTCTGGTCGCGGCAATAGCGGTCGAGCCCGATCCTGCTGACGCGCAGTCCGGGCTCGAGCACAGCGTGCCGGCCCACCGCGTCGCGGGCTTCGCCGGTGCGTCCGAGCCCGATGCAGGCGGCCGCGAGAAGGCGGAGCGTGACCAGATAGCGCGGGTTTGTCGCCTCGGAGACGCGGGCCCAATGGGCCGCCTCCTCCAAATCGCCGGCCGCGTAATGGGCGAGCGCGCGCATGCTCTGATAGCGGAACAGGAACGGATCGCGCGGAGACAGCCGCATCGCCCATTCGGCCCGGCGGACCGCCTCCGCCGCCTGGCCGGAATAGACCAGCGTCGGCGTGCTCCAGCCCTGGACTTCCGCATCGCTAGGGGCATCGGCCAGCGCTTCGGCGAACAGGCCGAGCGCTTCATCGTGGCGGGCTGCGGTCATCGTCAGGTTGTGCCCGAGCTGCGCCTTGGCGCGGGCGTGGCCGGGGTCGAGCGTAAGGGCCTGGCGCAGGGCGGCGAACATGGCGCCGGTATCGGCGCCGCGATCCGGCGACAAGCCCTGGAAAATGCGCAGGCTGTGCCAATCGGCCAGTGTCGCAAACCAGCTGCCGAAGCCGCTGCGGGCGGCGGCGGCTTGCAGGAGCGTTCCGGCCTCCGCGAAACTGACTGGTTCCAACTGGTTCATCAGTGCCCGGGCACGCAGCATCAGGTGGTAGTCGCCGAGATCCTCCGTCCGCTGCGTCCGGCTGCGGCGCACTTCGCTCGCGTTGATGTGCGGCGCCAGCGTGGGGCCAATGGCGGCGGCGATGCGGTCCTGAATGTCGAACAGATGCATTGCCTCGGCATCGAACACCGGAGTTGCCAGTGTGCCGCCCGATCCCAGATCGACCAGCTCGATCGCGACGCGG
>CAIWAJ010000475.1:0-1709 GCA_903910565.1 uncultured Rhodospirillales bacterium | reverse complement strand
CGGTGGCGACGCCCTTTTCCTTGAGCCGCACCGCTTCCTCGACGGCGATTTCGTCGAAGGGGTTCATGCTCATTTTCACGCCGGCGGTTTCCACCCCGGTGCCGTCCGACTTGACCCGGACCTTGACGTTGTAATCGACGACCCGCTTGACGGGGACTAGAATTTTCATGGGGTGACGCGCCGCTTCCTGGAAGATGCCCCGGTGCTGTCCGACGGGTTCAGCGCGCCTGAGCGCCCCCGTCTTTTCGCACCTGCGAAGAAAAACGGCCGGAACTTAGTGGCGGCCCGAGGCCGATGTCAAACCACCCTGCCACGGCACAAAACCCCTCACGATTTCAACATGCTGATCAGCAGGACAGCCAGCACGAGGGACACCGCCTGGAGAATCACCCGCCACCGCATGAGGCGGTTGGAGCGCATCGGGTCACCATCGCGGCCCATGGAGACCATGCCGAACAACATGACACCGAGCGTGCCGGCCATGGTGAGGAACAAAAGTACGGTGAGGAGCGTGTTCATGCGCCATAATATAGCCCGGTCCAGCGTCCATGCATCCCATCATGTCAGGAAAGCCAGAACACCCGATGATCCGCCTGTTCCTGCTGCTTCTGCTGAGCGCAGCGCCCGCCCAGGCCCAGCCGCCGGCACCCCCGGCCTCAGGTCTGACCGCGGCGCAGAGCCAGCAGGCGCTCGACGTATTGAAGGACCCGGCGCGGCGAGCACAGGTGATCAGCGTGCTGGAAGCGATCGCCAAGGCGGCACCCGCGGTCCCAGCCGCAGCCCCGCCTGCGGCTGTGGCCCCAACGCCTGCCGCTCCGGCGGCCGCCGAGGCACCGCGGGAGGCGGCGATCCAGCTCGACCCCGACAGCGTCGGCGCGCAACTCATCGTAGATGTCTCGCGCCGGCTGACCGGACTGAGCACCGACCTGATCCGCACGGCGCGCAGCGTTACCGACTTCCCGCTCCTCGTCAGCTTCGTCCAGCAACTGGCCAACGACCCGTGGTCGCGCGACCAGCTTTATGAGACGGCCTGGCGGCTGCTGCTGGTGCTCGGCGTCGGGCTCGCGGCGCAATGGGCCGTCCGACGGCTGACCGCGCGGCCCCTGGCGGCGCTGGAACGGCGGGCGGAACAGCCCGACCAGGCGGTGGCGGGGATTGCCGAAGCGGAGGCGGGGCAATCCGAGCTGCTGCCGGCGGCGGTGCTCCCCTGGGCAATGCTGCGGCGCACGCCGTCGGTGATCGGGCGGCTGGTCCTGCTGCTTGCCCCGGTGCTGGGGTTCCTGGCCGCGACCTACGCGCTGCTCGGCACCGATCTGGGCAAGCAGCCGATCGCGCGGCTGGTGATCCTCGGCTTCATGAACGCGTACGCGATCTGCCGGGCGGTCACCGCGATATTGCGGGCGCTCTCCGGGCCAGGGGCGCCCAGCCTCTTCGCGCTGTCGAGCACAAGCGCCGACTACGCGCTGCGTTGGACCCGCCGGATCGCGGCGGTCGGGGTGTTCGGCTACACGCTGGCCGAGGTGGGGCTGCTATTCGGGCTCTACCGCATCGCGCATGACGCGATCATCAAGATCGTCGTGCTGGTGATCTACCTGATGCTCGCGGTGATCATCCTGCAAACCCGCGCCAAGGTAGCGGCCCTGATCCGGGCGGACAAGGAGGCCACCGGGCTGGTGGCGGTGATCCGCAACCGGGCGGCATCGAGTTGG
>CAIWAJ010000474.1:0-2017 GCA_903910565.1 uncultured Rhodospirillales bacterium | reverse complement strand
GGGGGCGGCGGCGAGGCCGCAGCCGGAGAGGGCGAGGCAGAGCAGGAGCAGGCATCTCATCGTGCGTCGGCCTCCTCGCGCCGCATTTCGAGTTCGAGCCAGCGTTCTTCCTGCGCCGCGAGCTCGGCCTCGGCGGCTTCGAGGGCGGCGGTGCCGCGGGCGAAGAGCTTGGGGTCACGGGTGTAGAGATCGGGGTCGGCGAGGGCGGCGCGGAGTTTGGCGATGGTCGACTCGGTTTTGGCGATTTGCGCCGGCAGGGTGTCGAGCGCGTGCTTGTCCTTGAAGGACATTTTGCGCGTGGCGGCCGGTGGGGGAGGGGGCGCGGCCGGGGGGCGTGGCTTGGGGGGGGATGCGCCGGGGCGGGCGAGGCCGGCGGTGGGGGGGCCTTGCTGGGCCAGCATGTCGGAGTAGCCGCCGGCGTATTCGACCCAGCGGCCGTCGCCCTCGGAGACGATGACGGAGGTGCAGACGCGATCGAGGAAATCGCGGTCATGGCTGACCAGGAGGACGGTGCCGGGGTAGTCGCCGAGCATTTCCTGCAGGAGTTCGAGGGTTTCGAGGTCGAGGTCGTTGGTGGGTTCGTCGAGCACCAGGAGGTTGCTGGGTTTGGTGAGGGCGACGGCCAAGGTGAGGCGGCCGCGCTCGCCGCCGGAGAGCACTCCGACGGTGGTGCGCGCCTGTTCGGGAGCGAAGAGGAAGTCCTTCATGTAGCCGATGACGTGGCGGGACTGGCCGTTGACGACGACGCTGTCGGAGCGGCCGCCGGTGAGGGTGTCCGACAGGGTCGCCGTGGGGTCGAGGCTTTCGCGGCGCTGGTCGAGCGTCACCATGTCGAGCGACGCGCCGAGGCGGATTTCGCCGGTGTCTGGCTGGAGCGTACCGGTGAGCAGCGAGAGGAGGGTGGTTTTGCCGGCGCCGTTGGGGCCGACGATGCCGACGCGATCGCCGCGCATGATGCGGGTGGTGAGGTGGCTGACGATGGGGCGGCCGGCGAAGGCGATGCTGACATCCTCCGCGACGGCGACGAGTTTGCCCGAGATGTCGCCCTCGGTGGTGGCGAGCTTGAGGCTGGAGGTGCTGGCGCGGTTCTGGCGCTTCTGTTCGCGCAGCGCGTGGAGGCCCGCGAGGCGCTTGACGTTGCGCTTGCGCCGGGCGGTGACGCCGTAGCGCAGCCAGTCCTCCTCCATGACGAGTTTGCGGGAGAGTTTCTGGCGGTCCTGCGCTTCCTTTTCGAGGACTTCGTCGCGCCAGGTGTCGAAATGGGCGAATCCGCGATCGAGTCGGCGGGCGGCGCCGTTGTCGAGCCAGACGATGCTGCGGGAAATGGCTTCGAGGAGGCGGCGATCGTGGCTGATGATGACGATGGCGGCACGGAGGCTGGCGAGTTCCTGCTCGAGCCAGGCGATGGCGGGGAGATCGAGGTGGTTGGTGGGTTCGTCGAGCAGGAGGATATCGGGCTGGGGGGCGAGGGTACGGGCGAGGGCGGCACGGCGCATTTCGCCGCCGGATAAATGGCCGGGGGTGGCGTCGGGGTCGAGTCCGAGGGACTCCATGAGGGCGGCGGCGCGGTACGGGTCATCGGCAGGGCCGAGCCCGTCGTGGACGTAGGCTGAGGTGGTGGCGAATCCGGAGAGGTCGGGTTCCTGGGGGAGGTAACGAACGGTTGCACCGGGTTGAAAAAAACGTACGCCTGCATCCGGTTGCAGCATTCCTGCCGCAATTTTGAGCAGAGTGGATTTTCCGGAGCCATTGCGGCCGACGAGGCAGACGCGATCACCGGGGCTGACGATCAATTCCGCACCATTCAGCAGTTTTGATGTGCCGAGGGTGAGTTCGATCGCCTGGAGACTGAGCAGGGGAGGGGCCATGGCGGCCATTCTAACACGCTGGAGCGGGGCGCGCGCGAGGGGGGGGGCGCTGGCATGGGGCTTGCGTTCCTCCGCCAAGAGTGGTTTTGCCTCTGCGCCAAGCAAGATGCAGGCTTGCCTAGCGGGCATGACCCATTCATGGTTATCCG
>CAIWAJ010000473.1:0-2119 GCA_903910565.1 uncultured Rhodospirillales bacterium | reverse complement strand
AGGGCTTCTTTTTTGAAAAAAAGAAGCAAAAAACTTTTATCCGTTTGGCGGGTACCGCTCCAACCTATCCGTGGGGTGTACGCCAACGGCATGGATGGACCAAAAAGTTTTTTTGGTTCTTTTTGTTCACAAAAAGAACTGCTTACCCCGCCAGAAACCAGGCCCAGAGCCCCGCCATTTCCGGCCATGTCTGGCGCCGCAAGCCCGGTGTGAACAGCACCGCGAACCGCCGCAGTATCCCGCCATCGAGCGCGCGCTGGATGGCCTCGACCTTGGCCCGTCCGGCATCGTTCAGCAAATGCGGCTGGGCGAGCAGGGCAGCGACATGCTGGCGCAGCACCGTCATGTAGATCTGTCGGCCGCGGCGGAAGGCGGCCACGGCCCGCCGCTTCATGGTGTGATGCGCGCCGATCATGTTGGCGCCGTGCTGGCGGTAGAGCATGGTTGCGGTGTCATCGGTGAGCAGGCGCCCACCGGCGGCGGTGACTACGATGTAGCACCACCAATCATGCACGCTGGCGGGCGGCGGATGGCTCGCCGCGACCAAGCCCACCGCGCGCTGATTGAGCAGGACGGTGCAGCCGGTGGTGACGTTCTGGGTCAGCGCGGCGGGGAAGCGCGTGGAGCGCAGCACCGGTTGGGACATCCCGATGGGGTTGAGGTCCTCGTCGACCAGGTTCTGCCGGGCGCAGTACATCGCGGGAATCGCGTTGCCGAGCGCGCGCAACGCGTCAACGCCCCGCTGCAGCTTTTCGGGCAGCCAGACGTCGTCCTGATCCATGAAGGCGATAAGGTCGCTGTGGGCGAGACGGTCGCGCACCGCGCCGAGCATGGCGAGGTAGCTGCCGGGCGCATGGAGACGCTTATCGACCAGTTGCACACGCACGCAACGGCCCTGCCCGGCGGTGCGGGTGAATTCCTCCATGATCGCGATACTGGCGTCGCTCGAGTCATCATCGCGCCAGTACAGCGTCCATTCCTCGAAGGTCTGCGCGAGCAGGCTTTCGAGCTGGGCCGGCAGGAAACGCTCGCCGTTATAGGTGGAGAGCAGGATCGCCACACGATTTTCGGGGAGAATCTGCAACATGGTTAAAAATGCTACACCGATTCCCGCGTGACGTCGCTATTTTAACGTGTAACGAACAATTCCGTGATCGTCCGCGCCACCGAGATCCGCCAGTCCGGCAGGGCGACGCCGAACACCCGGCCGAGCTTCATGCAATCGAGCCGGCTGTCGGGCGGGCGGCGCACGGGGGTGGGCCAGTCCGCGGTGGCAATCGGGGTCACACTGGGCAGCGGCCGGCCGTGCTTTGCGGCCTCGGCGAAGACGGCGGTGGCGAGCCCGTGCCAGGTGGTCGCCCCGCTGCCGGCGGCGTGATAGATGCCGCGGTAGTAATCCTGCCAGCCGCTGGCGGCGAAGCGGTTGACGATACGCAGGATGGCGGCCGCGAGATCACCGGCCGCGGTGGGGCAGCCGTGCTGGTCGGCCACCACGCGCAGGGTGTTCGTCTTGGTGGCGGCGTTCAACATGGTCAGCACGAAGTTCCTGCCCGTCGCGCTGTAAACCCAGGAGGTGCGCAGGATCACCGCGCGGGCGACGGTTGCCAGCACCGCCGCCTCGCCGGCGAGTTTGCTCGCGCCGTAGACGCCGGTGGGGTTGGTGGCGTCAGTCTCGACATAGGGGGACCCCTTGTCGCCGTCATAGACATAGTCGGTCGAGACATGGATCAGCGGGATGCCGGAAGCGGCGGCATATTCGGCGAGCAGACGCGGCCCGTCGCGGTTGGCGCGATAGGCCGCCTCGACATCGCTCTCGGCCTTGTCGACCGCGGTATAGGCGGCGGCGTTGATGATGAGCGATGGCGCTGTGGCGCGCAGGAAGGCGGGGATGGCGTCCAGCCGGTCGAAATCGAAATCCGGACGCCCCGCCAGCACCAGGTTGCGCGACCCGGCACGGGCCATCAGCGCGGTGGCGAGTTGGCCGGAGCCGCCGGTGACCAGGATGGGGCCGGCGTTCAATACCACGGATCGCACTCCGCGAGGCGCGGCAGCTTGGCATCCTTGTCGGAGACCAGCACTTCGGCGGGATCGACCGGCCAGGGGAGCGCGAGATCAGGGT
>CAIWAJ010000472.1:0-2329 GCA_903910565.1 uncultured Rhodospirillales bacterium | reverse complement strand
GAGCCGTGGCGGCCTGCGGCGCGGGTGTGGTAATTCTCTTCATGGCGTTGCTCTCCTTTGAGGATTCGACACCCCGAGCCTAACGGCTCAAGGCGGGCAACGCCGACCAACCTATTTCAACATCGGGCGGGACATCCCCCCGGAACCAAACGGATAAAAGTTTTTTGCTTCTTTTTTTCAAAAAAGAAGCACTTACTTTCTTACTCTGACGGATCAAGCCGCAACCCGGTCGACGTCTCGAACGCATGGATATCCGCCGCGGGGAAGTGCACGCGCATGCGTTCGGTGGGGGCTTCGGCTTTAGGGAGTTTGACGGAGAGCATATCGCCGTTGGGCAGGCGGCCGATGACGACGGTTTCGGAGCCGAGGGGTTCGAGGAGGTCGACGAGGAGTTCGATGCCTTGGGGGTGGGCGGTGACGTGTTCGGGGCGGATGCCGATGGTGATTGGGGTGCCGTCGGGGCGGGGGCGTTTGCCGTCGGCGAAGGGGATGACGGGGCCGAGGGCGAGGGTGGCGGCGGTGCTGTTGTGGGAGAGTGTGGCGGGGAGGAAGTTCATGGCGGGGGCGCCGATGAAGCCGGCGACGTAGATGTTGGCGGGGCGTTCGAAGACTTCCATGGGGGTGGCGAGTTGCACGGCGCGGCCTTGGTGGAGGACGAGGAGGCGGTCGCCGAGGGTCATTGCCTCGACCTGGTCGTGGGTGACGTAGAGGCTGGTGACGCCCATGCGGCGCTGGAGGCGTTTGATTTCGGCGCGCATGGTGACGCGGAGCGTGGCGTCGAGGTTGGAGAGGGGTTCGTCGAACAGGAAGAGTTTGGGGTGGCGGACGATGGCGCGGCCCATGGCGACGCGCTGGCGCTGGCCGCCGGAGAGTTGGCGGGGCTTGCGGGCGAGGAGGGGGGCGAGGCCGAGCATGTCGGCGGCTTCCTGCACGCGGGCGGCGATATCGGGCTTGGAGAGGCCGCGGATTTTGAGGGCGTAGGCCATGTTGTCGAAGACGGTCATGTGCGGATAGAGCGCGTAGTTCTGGAAGACCATGGCGATATCGCGTTCGGCGGGGTCGCGGGTGGCGACGTTCTGGCCGTCGAGCTCGATGGTGCCGGCGGTGATGTCCTCGAGGCCGGCGACGAGGCGGAGCAGGGTGGATTTGCCGCAGCCGGAGGCGCCGACGATGACGAGCATTTCACCAGAGGCGAGCGCGAGGTCGATCCCGTGCAGGACGGCGATGGGGCCGAAGCTTTTGCGCAGGTCGGTGAGGCGGAGGGTGGCCATGGTTGGGTGCTCGGTAAGGAGGAAGGGGGGAAGCGCTTCTTTTTTTGAAAAAAAAGAAGCAAAAAAACTTTATTCGTTTGGGTTCATCGTTGCCGGTGAAACTCGGTGCCAGCGGATAGAAGTTTTTTGCTTCTTTTTTTCAAAAAAGAAGCGCTTCCTTACTTCTCCCCCTCCGTCAGACCTTTGACAAACCAGCGCTGCATGGCGAGCACGACCAGCACTGGCGGGCCGAGCGCGAGCACGGCGGTGGCCATGACGCGGTTCCATTCGGTGCTTGATTCGGTGCCGATCATTTTGACGATGCCGATCACGATGGTGTCGAGCCGCGGGTTGGTGGCGACCAGCAGGGGCCAGAGATACTGGTTCCAGCCGAGCACGAAGAGGATGACGAACAGGGCGGCGATGTTGGATGAGGAGACGGGAATCAGGATGTCGCGCAGGAAGCGCAGCGGGCCGGCGCCATCCATGCGGGCGGCTTCCATCAACTCGTCGGGGATGACGAGGAAGGTCTGGCGGAACAGCAGGGTGGCGGTGGCGCTGGCGATGAGCGGGACGGTGAGGCCGGGGAAGGTGTTGATCATGTCGAGATCGGACATGACGGCGTAGGTGGGCATGATGCGGACTTCGACGGGGAGCATCAGGGTGATGAAGATGATCCAGAAGGCGGTCATGCGGAAGGGGAAGCGGAAGAAGGTGACGGCGAAGGCGGAGAGCACGGAGATGGCGATTTTGCCGATGGCGATGGTGAGGGCCATGCCGAGCGAGACCAGGAGCATGCGCCAGACCGGGCCGGCGCCGGGGGCGCCATCGCGCAGCACGTCGAGATAGACGCGCCAGCCGGAGAGGCGGGGGATGAGGGAGAGCTCGCCGCGGGTTATCTCCTCTGAGGGCTGGGTGGCGCCGGAGATGATCAGCCAGATCGGCAGCACGAATAGCAGTACGCCGAGGCAGAGCACGAGATGGGAGGGCCAGTCGCGCCTCATGCGGACACCGGGGAAGAAGGAAGAAAGCACTTCTTTTTTGAAAAAAAGAAGAAAAAAACTTTTATTCCAATGGCT
>CAIWAJ010000471.1:0-2606 GCA_903910565.1 uncultured Rhodospirillales bacterium | reverse complement strand
CACCGACCGCGCGCCGCGCCATGGCGCCCGCCATGCGCATCCAGTCCCGCCTCGCCGCCCATGTGGCGCTGCTGCCGGCCATGGCCATCGCGCTCCTGGTCTATTGCGGTTCGACGGGCTGGACGATCTGGATATCCCTCACCAATTCGCGAATGCTGCCGAACAATAATTTCGTCGGCCTGCGCCAATACACCACACTGCTGACCAACGAGCGCTGGATCGTCTCGGTGCAGAACGTCGCCCTGTTCGGCGCGATGTTCATCATCATCACCCTTTCGCTCGGCTTCCTGCTCGCGGTCCTCGTCGACCAGCGTGTCCGGGCCGAGGATCTGCTGCGCTCGGTCTTTCTCTACCCGTTCTCGATGTCCTTCATCGTCACCGGCCTCGCCTGGCGCTGGCTGCTGGACCCGACGCTCGGCATCGCCAAGGTCGCCCACGACATCGGATTCGACTGGTTCGAGTTCGACTGGATCGTCCGCCAGGACCGCGTGCTCTACACCCTGCTCGCCGCCGCCGTGTGGCACGCCGCGGGGCTGGTGATGGCAATCATGCTGGCTGGCCTGCGCGGCATCGACCAGGAGATCTGGAAAGCCACCCGCATCGATGGCATTCCGGCCTGGCGCACCTATCTCTTCATCATCCTGCCGATGCTGAAAGGCAGTTTCGCCACCGCCACCATCCTGATGGCAACCTCGGTGGTGCGCCTTTACGATCTTTCGGTGGCGATGACCGATGGCGGCCCCGGCATCGCCTCGGAGGTGCCGGCCAAGTTCGTGATGGCCAATTTGTTCGACCGCCAGAATATCGGCCTCGCCACCGCGGCCGCCACCTCCATGCTGATCGCGGTGGTGGCGATCGTCGCCCCCCTGCTCTACTGGCAGAGCCGCGCGGCCGAGCGGGCGGCCCGATGAGGAAACAGGCGCGCCACCTCTCACCCGCCCGGCTCGGGCTCTACGCCTTCCTGATCATCTCGGCGGCGTTCTTCCTGCTGCCGCTCTACGTGATGATGGTCACTTCGCTGAAGGCGATGCCGGAGATCCGCCAGGGCAACCTGCTCTCCCTACCTATGGCGCCGACGGTAGCGGCCTGGATCAAGGCGTGGTCGAGCGCCTGTACCGGCCTCTCCTGCAACGGCATCCGGGTCGGCTTCTTCAATTCCATCAAGATCCTGGTCCCCTCGGTGATCGTCTCGATCACGGTCGGCTCGGTCACCGGCTATGCCCTGTCGCTGTGGCGGCCGCGCGGCGCCGCGCTGCTGTTCGGCATCCTGATGTCGGTGGCCTTCGTGCCCTACCAGGTGTTCCTCTTCCCGCTGGTGCGCATCTTCGCCTGGTTCGCCCTCAACTCGACCTTGCCCGGCATCGTCATCGTCCACACCATTTTCGGCCTGCCGACGATGACCCTGATATTCCGCAACTACTTCGCCTCCGTCCCGATCGAGCTGTTCAAGGCCGCGCGGGTCGACGGCGCCGGGTTCTGGCGCATTTTCGTCTCGGTGATGCTGCCGATGGCGGTGCCGATCATCGTGGTGGCGATGATCCTGCAAACCACCGGCATCTGGAACGACTTCATCTTCGGCCTGGTCTTCGCCGGCCGCGAGAACTACCCGATGACGGTGCAGCTCAACAACATCGTCAACTCGACCCAGGGCGAGCGCGAATACAACGTCGACATGGCCGCCACCATGCTGGCCGCGCTGGTGCCGCTCGCCGTCTATTTCATCTCGGGCCGCTGGTTCGTGCGCGGCATCGCGGCGGGGGCGGTGAAGGGATGATCGGATATTGCGGAAAGAAAGAAAGGAAGCGCTTCTTTTTGTAAAAAGAAGCAAAAACTTTTCTGTCCGTTTGCTCCGCGCCCTCCCGGGAGCCTGCGCAGCAAACGGATAGAAGTTTTTTGGTTCTTTTTTTCAAAAAAGAACCGCGTCCTTGCCTTCCTCCCGTCCACACAGGGACACTCAGCGCATGACCGGCGTCGCCGTCCGCAATCTCCACAAGTCCTACGCCGCGCTGACTGTCCTGCAGGACATCAGCCTCGAAGTGGCCGAAGGCGAGTTCACCGTGCTGCTCGGCCCCTCCGGCTGCGGCAAGTCCACGCTGCTGAACGCCATTGCCGGGCTCGACGACATCGACGGCGGCACCATCGAGATCGCCGGGCAGGACGTGACGGACCGTGAGCCGGCGCAGCGCGGCATCGCCATGGTGTTCCAGTCCTACGCGCTCTACCCGACGATGACGGTGCGCGGGAACCTCTCCTTCGGCCTCAAGGTGAAGGGCAGCCCGCGGGCGGAGATCGAGAGCCGCGTCGCCTGGGCGGCCGACCTGTTGCAGATCACCCCGCTGCTCGATCGCAAGCCCGGTCAGATGTCGGGCGGCCAGCGCCAGCGCGTGGCGATCGGGCGGGCGCTGGTGCAGAAGGCCAAGCTGTTCCTGTTCGACGAACCGCTCTCCAACCTCGATGCCAAGCTGCGCACGGAGATGCGCGTCGAGATCAAGAAGCTGCACAAGGAGCTCGGCCTCACCATCGTCTACGTCACCCACGATCAGATCGAGGCGATGACGCTGGCGACCCGCATCGCGGTGATGAAGGGCGGGCGGATCGAGCAATAT
>CAIWAJ010000470.1:0-4329 GCA_903910565.1 uncultured Rhodospirillales bacterium | reverse complement strand
GAACAAAAGTTTTTTGCTTCTTTTTTTCAAAAAAGAAGCGCTTCCTTCCTCAACTGGCATGCTCGATCATCACGGCCCGCTTGAACGCCGCATTGCTCGCGGTCGGCACCGTCGTCGGGTTGGTCGAGATGTCGGACGGGGTGCAGAACCCGCCGATCCAATACCAGGACTGCGCGATGATCTGCTGCAGGCGGTCGATCGGCTCGCGCGTCACCATCGCCACGCCATCCACCACGTTGATGATGGAATCGCGCGGCGCCACGTCGGCCGCGGCCATGCCGGCGAAATCGCCCTCGATCAGCGCGCCCTTGCCGCAGATGATCGGCCGGCGGATCGTCACCGTGCCGCCGGTCTGCGGCGGGGTGACATAGGCCTCGGTGGTGGTGATGAAGCGCAGGCCGAGGAAGTCGTTCACCATGCCCTGGCGGAACACCTGGTTGGCCGAGGTGGCGCCGGTGAAGAGCTGGCGGAAGTCGTTGTCGGCGAACAACTGCCGGGCGCTCATCGGGTCGAGATAGCAGTTATAGGCGCCGTCGATCTCCGGCACCGCGTTCATCCGGAGCGTGGCGACGCCGTTGAGCAGCGTGCCCATGGTCAGCGTGTCGGTGGACAGCAGCGACGCCGAGGTGGTGCGCCCGTTCGGCCGCTGGATCACCTGCGCAGTGGCCGCCACCACCGAATTGCCGGCCGTGGCGTCGGACACCGAAACCGCGGTGGCGAAGGTCAGCGTGCCGGACTTGCCGCCGGGGGTGTTGGAGCTGTTGGACGCATCCACGCTGACGCCGATCACCTGGTAGGACGGGCCGGCGCCGAACTGCACGCTCAGCGGGTTGCTGCCCGAGACCGCGCTCTGCACCCCGTTCTGGGCGACGAACTGGAAGCCGCGCACATCCTCCACCGCCACCACCGGGCCGGGGGTGGTCAGCGTGGCGATCACGCGGGTGTTGCCGCCGAAATAGGCCGCGAACAGCGCGTTGCGGGCCAGCTCATCGAGCGAGCGGGCCGCCTGCTCACCGTTGATCGCGGCGTTCAGCAGGAACTGCGAGCCGATGCCGACGCGCGACGTGACCATGTTGAGATCGGTCGTCGCGGCATAGTGGTTGAGCGTGATGGTGTACTGCTCCACCGAATAGCCCGACGGCGTGAGCCCGTTGTCGAGGTTGGTGTTGGTCGCCGCCGAGAGCGGCGTGGTGACGGAGGGCTTGAGGCCGGCGCGCGTCTTGGTCAGCGTCTCGCCGATGCCCACCGCGAACTCCTCGCGATCGGCCACCGCGCGATAGCCGAGCCGCGAGGTCAGCGCGTTCTCGAACTCGCGCTCGAGAAAGCCCTGCTGGATGATCGGCTGAAGTGCGGCGGGGAAATTGGAAATGCCCATGATGGTCCTCTTGGGTTGCACGCCGCCACGCCCGCCAGGTTGCCCGGGCGGGGTGGGGTCGTGGTTTGGGATTGTTCGGAGGAAGCAAGAAAGCGGTGCTTTTTTGGAAAAAAGAACCAAAAAACTTTTATCCGACGGGTCGAGAGCAGTCTCGAAGGGGATGAAGACGGGAAGGGTGTTCTTTTTGTGAACAAAAAGAACCAAAAAAACTTTTTATTCCATCGTTGCCGCTGGCTTGGCCCGCCGGATGGTGGGGAGGGGTAAACACCAATGGAATAAAAGTTTTTTGCTTCTTTTTTCCAAAAAAGAAGCGCTTGCTTCCTTCCCTAAACCCGCCGCACCAGCTCGCGCCGCGCCGCCTGCCATTCCTCGTGCGTCATCTCCTTGGCGAGCCGGGCGCGCGGTGCCGCCGGCGCCGGCACCGGGGCCGGGCTGGAGGAGTTGGCCGGCGCGAACAGCCAGGGCTTGGCGCGCCGCGCGGCGGCCATCAGGGCGGCGGCGCCGACCACTTCGCCCTGGTCATCGAGCGAAACGGCGGAGGTATCGAGCAGTTTCAGCCCGTCGAGATCGACCATGCCGGCGCGCAGCGCCTCGGCCTTCAGCTCGGCGCGCAGCAGAAGCTGGCGGCCTTGCGTTTCGATTTCGGCGATGCGCGCCTCCAGCGCCGCGGCGCGGGCCTGGGCTTCGGCGAGGTCTTGGGTGTTGGTGTCGTCGCTCATGCTTTCGCCTCTTCTGCGATACGTTCCATTTCGGCCGCGACATTGGAGATGTCGTAGACGTCGGCTATGCTTTTCACCGCGGTCAGCCGCGAGATCTGGCCGGAGGCTTGCAGCGTGGCCAAGGTGCGGGCGTCGCGCTCGCGGTCCTCGGCGACGGGCATGTGGAAGCGCGGCCATTTCAGCGTCCAGCGGGTCGCGGGGTCGATCGGTGGGGCCGCGGCGCCGAAGGTTTTGAGCGGGAAACGGGTTGAGGCGGCCGCGATCATGCGCGCCAGCCGCAGCAGCCCGTTGCCGTAGCTCACCCGGAGATTGTCGGCCAGCCAGAGCAGGCCCTGGTTCATCATTTCCATGGCGCGGCCTGATTGCGCCGCCGACAATCTCTCCGGGCTCGCGCGGTTGCCGTGCACGCTTTCGAGCGCGAGCTCGCGCAGCGTGCGGACATACTCGATCACCGCCTGTGCCGCGGTGCCGCCGATTTCCAGCAGTTTCGCATCGCCCTTCTCGGAGACGATCAGCGCGTTGCCGCCGCCCTTCGTCATCGTCCCCTCGAAGCCCGCGGGTTCCTTGATGAGCAGAGTGGGGTCGGAGGAGTATTTCAGCCCCCGCCCGGCCTGGCTCAACTGGTAGTCGATCTCGATCATGATTTCGATCGCGGCCTGGAACGTGCACGCGCCGTCATCGCCCTCGCCGCCCGGCAGGTTGCGGATCCATACCAGGGGCACGAAGCCGAGCCCGTGGATGGTGGTGTTCGCGGGGTCCTCGATCGGCCCTTGCGAATAGCCGCGCACCGGCCAGGGCAGATAGCGCACCTCGCGCTCGGTATCCCAGCGGCGCATGAACCAGTATTCCGTTGCCGGATTGAGATCCTCGTAGCCCTGGGCGATGAGATCGGCACCCGGAACCTTGTATCGCTCCGTTACCGAGACCAGCTCGTCCGGCGCATCGTCCCGCCAGCGCGGGGTGAGAAACTTGGTGCGCAGCGAGGAGAAGAACACCCGCCCGCCCAGCACCCGCATCAGCAGCGCCACCGAGCCGACCGAGCCGCGCAGCACCGCATCCAGCATCACCTGGTTGAGCTGCCCCTCGGCGACGATGTCGCGCATCGCGTCGCGCGCCGCGGCATCCTCGCAGTCGAAGGTGGGGAAATGCCCCTCGCTGAACACCAGCGAAACGGAATCATCCACCACCACGCGGGCGAGATTGTAGCGCACCGAGGGCCGGCGTTGCCGCAGCGGAATATACTCGCCGCCGGCGCCGCGCTCGTCGGTGAAGGCATGGGGCAGCACGTCGTACAACGCCCCCGCCAGCACCCGCTCCAGCACGTCAAGCCGCCACACGCGCGCCGGATAGTCCGGGTCGCGCGGGATCAATCCGCTGATTGTGTCGAACATCGTGGCTCCGGTTTAAGTAAGGGAAGCAAGCGGTTCTTTTTTGAAAAAAAGAACCAAAAAACTTTTATCCGCTTGCACCGAGCCCTCCGGGGAGGCGGCGCGGCCAAGGGATAAAAGTTTTTTTGCTTCTTTTTTTTCAAAAAAAGAAGCGCTTCCTTCCTACCTCGAAAAAAACGGCAAAACCGCCCGCCTGGCCATCGGCCCCGCCGCCTCGCCCAGCATGGCGTAGGCGCGCGAGAGCGCATCCACCTGGTCATCCTTGCGCCCGGCGGGGAACTCGCCGAGTTCCGCCACCAGCGCCGCGTTCCAGCCGGCCCGCAGCAGGTGCAGGTTGCCGGCCTCGAGATGGGCGGCCACCGGCTGGGCGCGGGTGATCTTGGCGCCCGTTTCGGGCGAAGCGAGCACCCGGTAGCCCGCCAGCACGCCGCTGAGCCAGGCCACCTGGGTCTTCCCGGCCTGGCCGGGGTCTTGTGGCAGGCCGATGGCAACCCCCGGCCCGTCCAGCCGCGCGGTGGCGGCGATGCGTTCGGCGACTTCATGCGGCCCGCCGCGGAAGCGCACCACGTCGGCGATGAGCAGCCTGCCCTGGCCGTCGCGGCCGAGCTTGAGCCCGACCGTCCAGTCCGGATCGCGCCCCTCGGCGGCCGCGGTGGCCGCGAGGTCCCAGGCGCGGACGTAGCGTATGTCCGGCGGCAGGCTGTCGATCACCCCGATCTGGCCGATGCGGAACAGCGCGCCGCCGGCGGCCATCGGGCGCTGCTGGTACTGCGCCTGCCACACCCGCTCGCCGAGCGAGAGGCGCTTGCGCTCCAGCGCCGCGCCATCCTCCCAGTCCGGCCACAGG
>CAIWAJ010000469.1:0-5452 GCA_903910565.1 uncultured Rhodospirillales bacterium | reverse complement strand
CCCCAATGGCGGCACCACCGAAGATGCCGGGCTGCGCACCTTCCACTCCCAGCTCGCCGCCCAATCCAACGCCTACATGAACGCCACCTGGGCCATCGCCGTCGCCAAGGCCGGCGACGAGGATGGCTCGGGGCTGATCGGCGGCTCCTGCATCGTCGATCCCAACGGCGTCATCGTCGCGAGCGCCAAGACCCTCGGCGACGAAATCATCCTCGCCGATGCCGATCTCGATGCCTGCGCCCAGGGCAAGGAGAAGATGTTCAACTTCGCCCAGCATCGCCGCCCGCACTGGTATGGCCCGATCACCGGCCAGACCGGCGCCACCCCACCCGATTGAGGATCCGTCATGCTCAAGCGCCTCGCCGCCGCCCTGTTCGCGCTGCTCGCCGCCATCGCGCCGGCCCGGGCGGCGCATGAGACGCTGACGCTTGGGGTTTCGGCGTTTCCCTCCGGCCTGCACCCCTATTTCGACCCGGAGGTGATCAAGGGCTACATCCTCGCCTTCGCGATCCGGCCGATCACCGCCTTCAACGCGGAGTGGCGGAATACCTGCATGCTCTGCACCGAGCTGCCGACCCTCGCCAATGGGCGGGTGAAACTGGAAACCAGGGCCAATGGCTCGCCCGGCATGTCGATCCGCCTCACGTTGCGCGACGATATCTTCTGGGATGACGGCACGCCGCTGAGCACGGCCGACCTTGCCTTCACCGCGAAAATCGGCGGCGATCCGGCCTCCGGCTTTCCCAACCCGCGGGACTGGGGGCGGGTTGAGCGGGTGGAGGTGATCGATGCCCATACGGCGGTGATGCATCTCGACGAGGTTTGGTCGCTGTACGACCGCATCGGCGGGCTGCTGCCGGCCCATATCGAAAGCAAGGTGCGGGAGAAGGAGGGCGACGCGGCGGGGTATCTCCGCCAGACCACCTACAACCGGGCGCCGACCACGCGGGGGCTGTATAACGGGCCGTTCCGTATCGCGGACTACCAGTCCGGCAGCCAGGTGGTGCTGGAACGCAACCCGGCCTGGCGGGGGACGACACCGGCGTTCGAGCGGGTGGTGGTTCGGGGCATTCAGAACACCGCGGCGTTGCAGGCCAATCTGCTTTCGGGGGATGTGGATTTCGCCCCCGAGTTCTCCGGCCTCACCATCGACCAGGTGATCGCCCTGCAGGCGCAGAACCCGGACCGGTTCGACTACGTATTCCGCTCCACCCTCAGCTACAACCATCTCGACGTGCAGCTCGACAACCCGATGCTGGCGGATATCCGGGTTCGCCGGGCGCTGCTGATGGCGATCGACCGCAAGGCGATCATCGATCGGCTCTATGGTGGGCGGGCCGATCTCGCCACCGCCTGGGTGCCACCGGGGGACCCGATGTTTGCGAAAGACCTGCCGGTGGTGCCGTACGACGTCGCGGCCGCGCGGGCGTTGCTGGCCGAGGCGGGGTGGACGCCGGGGAGCGACGGGATTTGCCGCAATGCGGCGGGGGCGCGGTTGAGCATCACGTTCAACACCAGCTCGGGCATCCGGCTCGGCGAGCTGGTGCAGCAGGTGATCCAGAACCAGTGGAAGGCGGTGTGCGTCGAGGCGGTGATCAAGAACGAGCCGTTCCGCACCTTGTTCGGCGAGACGATGAAGAAGCGGCGGTTCGAGGGGGTGGCGTTGTACTCCTGGGTGCTGGGGCTGAGCTATCCGCCGCGCCAGTTGTATCACAGCGGGTCCATCCCGTCGGAGGCCAACAACTATACCGGCTCCAACTTCATGGACTGGAAAAGTGCGGCGATCGACGAGGGGATCAAGGTGGCGGAGAATGAGCTTGACGAGGGGGCGCGGCGGGCGGCCTGGGCGCGGATGCAGCAGGCGTATGCCGCCGATCTGCCGGCCTTGCCGCTGTTCTTCCCGCAGGTGGGTATCGCGCTGCCGAAATGGCTGAAGGGATACGTGCTCACCGGCATCACCGCCTATCCGCCGCTATGGGTTGAGACATGGAAGGTGCAGCCGTGATGCGGTTCCTGTGGTGTGTGGCCCTCGGGTTGCTGGCGGCGCAGCCGGCGCGGGCGGCGGATCCGGATGCCTTGTGGAAAATCGTCGATGGCAAATGCGCCCCCGCGGCCAAGGCGATCACGCCCCCGAGCCCCTGCACGACGGTGGACCCGGTGCGGGGGGTGGCGGTGTTGAAGGACAACTCGCCGGAGAAGCCGTTCCATTTTCTTGCGATACCCACCGCCAAGGTGACGGGGATCGAGGATAATCGGGTGCTGGAGGATCGGAGTTTCGAGGTGGCCTGGGGGGTGCGGGGGCTGGTGGACACCAGGGTCGGGCGGGCCTTGCCGCGGATGGCGTATGCGTTGGCGGTGAATTCGCGCAACGGGCGGTCGCAGAGCCAGTTGCATATCCATATCGACTGCGTGCGGCCGGATGTGCGGGCGGCGCTGGATGGGGTGGCGATCGGGGAGGCGTGGGCGGTGGTGCCGGTGCCGGTTGATGGGCATCGGGTGATCGCGCGGCGGGTGGCGGGCGAGATGCTGGCGGGGGTGAACCCGTTCCGGCTGCTGGCCGAAAGGGCCGGGGCGGATATGGGGGACTGGACGATCGTGGTGGTGCCGGCGCCCGGCGAGGGGTTTTTTGTTGTTGCGCATAACGATGTGTTCGCGCATGGCGAGGCGATGATGGATTTCACATGCCACGGATTCTGACTGTCGCCGCTGCCCAGCTTGGGCCGATCCAGCAGGCGGAGGGGCGGGAGGTCGCGGTTGCCCGCATGGTGCGGCTGATGGAGCGGGCTTCGGCGCGGGGGGCCGAGCTGGTGGTGTTTCCCGAGCTGGCGCTGACCACGTTTTTTCCGCGGCATTATCATGCGGATCGGGCCGAGGCGGAGCGGTGGTTCGAGAGTGCGATGCCGTCCAACGAGACGGCGCCGCTGTTTGCCGCGGCCAAGCGGCTCAACTTGGGGTTCCATCTCGGCTATGCCGAGCGGACGCCGGAGGGACGGCATTTCAACACCGCCATTCTGGTCAACCCCGAAGGCGAGATCATGTTGAAATACCGAAAGGTGCATTTGCCGGGGCATGCGGAGTTCGACCCGAAGCGCGCGGTGCAGCATTTGGAGAAGCGGTATTTCGAGGTGGGGGATCTCGGGTTTCCCGTCATCCGGGCGCCGATGGGCGGGCTGGAGGGGGTGAATATGGGGATGATGATCTGCAATGATCGCCGCTGGCCGGAGGCGTGGCGGGTGTTGGGGTTGCAGAGTGTGGAGCTGGTGATGGTCGGCTACAACACGCCCTCGTTGAACCAGGCGGCTTCGGGGTTCGAGGCGCATCATCTGCGGGTGTTCCATTCCCATTTGAGCGTGCAGGCGGGGGCGTATCAGAACGCGACATATGCGGTGGCGGTGGCCAAGGCGGGGACGGAGGATGGGTGCGAGTTGTTCGGGCATTCCATCATCGTGAACCCGCAAGGGGAAATCCTGGCGCAGGCGACGAGCTGGGATGACGAGGTGATCGTGGCGGATTGCGATCTCGAGGTGTGCCGGCTGGGGCGGACGACGATTTTTGCTTTCGACAAGCACCGGCGGCCGGAGGCATATGGGCGGATTACCGGGCAGGTCGGCGCGGTTGATCCGCCGGTGTGGGGCGCATAATTGGTTCGATATCGTAACTAATTGCGCGCGCGTTTCCCGGTCACGCCGGGCGGCGTTTGAGAAATTGCAGGGTTGAGGGGCGGTTCTCCGAGTTGGGGTACCAGAGGGCCTGCTTGCGCTCGGCGTAGGTGAGGCGGCGCGGCCGGGTGGGCGGTTGTGGGGCGGGCGGCTTGGCGGCGCGCGGCAAGGGCGGCACGCAGTCGGCGGAGATGCCGAGCATGTGGAGGATCGGCCGGAGCATGCGCTGGGCGCGGGGTTCGGCGGCGACGATGCTGGCCACAGCGGGGTCGGACAGAGCGAGCCCGATGGCGCCGGCCATGGCGGCGCCGTGGTGAAGGGTCGCGGTGCGCAGCCAGGCGCGGCGCTGGGGGAAGCGGATGCGGGGCGGCTGCGGCCTAGCGGCGCGCGCGGTGGCGGCTTGGGTGCGCCGGCGCGGGGGCGCGAGGGTGCCGGCGACGGCGCGGGCGATAAGGGCGGCGAAGCGGGTGTTGGCGCGGGTGAGGTAGCGGTGCAGGGCCGCCGCGAGTGCGGCGTGCGGGCCGCGGGAGAAGGCGATGGCCATGAGAATGGCGATGCCGTTCAGGGCACAGCGCAGGCGGGCGAGCAGGTGCAGCGCCGCCGGGGCCTCGGCGGGGGCGGAAAAAGCGCGCGAGATCGCCACCAGCTCGGCGCTGGTGATGGGGAACTCCCGATAGGGCGTCTCGTCGTTCATGGTGTGTTCTTAATAGGGTTTGTGCGGGCTTGCAAGAGGAAAGTTTAGCATTTTAAGAAAGATTTACTCTTGACGCGGAGGCGGGGATGGCCCGCCGGAGCAGGCGAGGAGGCTTGCCGCGTGGCCCTGGCGGGCGAGGAGGGTGACGGCGTGCGTATCGAGGGACATGAAGGTTTCCCCGCCGAGCCATTGGCCCTCGAAGGCGATGAGGCCATCGGCGAAATCGCCGCCCGCCGCGAGGGTGGCCAGCCCGGCATCGGCGGCGGGGCGGTTGACGGCGACATTGGCGGCGTTGAGCAGGGCGGTGATGGCGGCGTGGATGTCCCTCGGGGCGATGGCGTAGACCCGGCGGAGGACGAGGGCGAACGCGCAGAGACGGGGGAGCGGGATGGCGATGGTTGCCGCCTCGCGCAGCGGTTTCTCCCCGGCGGTGGCTTGCTTCGCAACGTCGCGGAGGGCGGCTCGGACGAGGATGTTGGTGTCGACGGTGATCTTCACTCCGTGCCGGCCCAGCCGGCGGCGGCGGCGTTCCGGTTCGGCCGGGTTGCAGGTGTGGTTTGCCGTGGGCCTACGTCGGCGCGTCGAGGGGCGAGGGAGGTGGCGCAGCGCCTTCGGCGGTGCGCCCTACGCTTGGTGAGGGCCGGGCGCCGCGCTCAGGGGGCCAGAAGGGCGGCCGTGCAATCCCGTGCGGGGTGTGGGGTGACAAGGATGGCGGTGCTGAGGCCCGATGTGGCGAGCGCCATGAGCAGGAGGAAGGCTCTCATGGCTGCGCCACTGGGAGGCTGTTATCGGCGGTTTGGAAGCGCCCTTCCATCGGCGCGGAGCTGAGGCCGACGATGACAGCGGCGGCGGTGAGGGCCGAGAAGAACACGGCGGTGAGCGACAGTGAGCGGCGGACGGCCTCGCGCTCATCCGCGCTGCGGTCGATGATTTCATGGAGGTGGCGATGGCGAAAGCCGGTCATTGCTTGCTGCTCCTGTCAGAGTCCGTCCGGTAGGTTCATTTAGGATTACAAAGCCTTCTCAGCATCATGCGGATTGATGCCAATTTGAGGAACGCCGTCGCCATTCTGGTGAGGTTCTCGAAGTCCTTGGCCAAT
>CAIWAJ010000468.1:0-3231 GCA_903910565.1 uncultured Rhodospirillales bacterium | reverse complement strand
GGCGAACTCGCCGCTCTCGCCGCGGCCTCCGCCGGCCGCCTCCGCTGGATCGCCACCGTGCTGCCGCCCGAACACGGGCCGGGCACCTACTGGGACCTGATGCGCGGCCCCCGGGTGATCCGCGCGCTGGCCTGCCTGCCCGGGCTCGTCGGCGTCCACATCACCCCCTCGCCTTGGGGCCTGGCGCCGAACGACCGCTGGTACTATCCGCTCTACGCCACCTGCGCCGAGCTTGACCTTGCGCTCTTCACCTATGTCGGCATGCCCGGCCCACTCTGGCCGATGGGCCCGAACGACCCGACCCATCTCGATGACGTCGCGCTCGCCTTCCCCGACATGCCGATCATCGCGCACCACATCGGCGACCCCTGGAACGACATGGCCGTCCGCCTCGCGGCCCGCCACGCCAACTACTACATCTGCACCTCCGCCTGGTCCCCCAAGGCCTACCCCAAGGAACTCATGGCGTTCATGGCCGGCCAGTGGCACGGCACCAAAGGCGCGGAAAAGGTGATCTTCGCCTCCGACTACCCGCTGCTCGACCTCGCCCGCGCTACCAAGGCGGCCCGCGCTTTGCCGCTGTCCGACAGCGATCTCCGGCTTGTACTGCACGACAACGCCCAGCGGCTGTTCTTCCGTTGAGCGCCACCCCACACCCCCTCTCCAGTCTGGCCGCCGTCGACATGACGACGCTCGCAATGGGTCCGCCTACCGCCCCGTCTCGGGCAGCACAGCCGCGAGATCCTGGCCGGCATTGTCCGGGAAGAACCCACCAGCGGCGCGTGACCCGCGCTGCTGAGGGCGCCCCGAGCATCACCCCTTCGGTGGCGCCGTACTGGCTCGGATGATCAGTGTGTAGGCCAGGTTCGGAGGCGAGTGGCCGTCGAGCAGGGCGGCGACGGCGGCGGCACCGAAGGCGCGGCGGGGTTGGCGGATGGTGGTGAGGGGGGGATAGGTGAAGGCGGCGAAGCTGATGTCGTCGAAGCCGATCACCGAGAGGTCCTCCGGCACCCGCAGCCCGGCGTCGCGGGCCGCCTTGATGGCGCCGATGGCCATTTCGTCGTTGGCGCAAAACACGGCGGTGGGGCTAGAGGAGCGGGCGAGCAGGTCAGCCATCGCGGCTTCCCCCGAGGCCATGGTGAAATCGCCGAACACAAGGGCCGCATCGCGACCGGCCGCGACGCTCCAGCCGGCGATGCGCTGAGCGGTCAGCACATTGCCGCGGGGCCCGGCGATATGGGCGATGCGACGATGGCCAAGCGCGATCAGGTGGTCGACGGCGGCGCGCGCGGCGGCCTGGTTGTCGATCGCCACCGTCGGAAGATCGATACCTTCAATGGTTTCCGAGACGGCGACGACCTGGCCGGCGCGCGCCGGCGCGTCGAGCCCGTCCGGCAGGCGGCCGGTCAGCAGCACCAGCCCGTCAACCACGCCAGTGAGCAACTGGCGGGCCAGCACCGCCTCGCGCGCCGGGTCGCCCTCGGTGGAGCCGACCAGCACGCCATAGCCGGCGGCGCCGGCAGCCTCCTCGATGCCCTGCACCACTTCCGCGAAGAAGGGGTTGGCGATGGTCGGCAGCAACACCAGGAGCTGGCGGCTGCGTTGCAGCCGCAAGCCCTGGGCGACCTGGTTGACGACGTAGCCGGTCTCGCGCACCGCGGCTTCGATGCGCTCGCGGGTGTCGCCGGTCACCCTGGGCGAACCGGCCAAGGCGCGGCTGACGGTGGAGACCGAGACGCCGGCGAGGCGCGCGATGTCCTCCATCCTGGTGCGCCCGGCGGGCGGCTCGGTCATGCGCGGCGAACTCATGCGCGATCCTTGCGCCGCGCGGCGCCGTGCGGCAAGGGCTTGACCGTCGCGTGCAATCGTTTGTATGACCGCCCCATACCCGACTGCGCAATATCGTGGCGGGGATCGGCTGCCTGCGATAACATCAGACCAACGTCCAAGAAACCAAATGGGGAGACGCGCCGTGTTCTCGAAGCGATATCTGCTGTCCTGCGCCGCCGCCGCGGCGCTCGGCTTTGCCCAGCCGGCCGCGGCCCAGACCGCCGAGGTGATCCATTGGTGGACCTCGGGCGGCGAATCGGCTGCCCTGAAAGTGTTCGCCGACCAGTATGCCAAGGCCGGTGGCAAATGGGTGGACAACGCGATCGCCAACGGCGCCAGCGCCCGCACCGCCGCCATCAACCGCACCGTCGGCGGCAATCCGCCGACCGCCATGCAGTTCAACACCGGCAAGCAGTTCGATGAGCTGGTGGAGAATGACCTGCTGGCCAACCTCGATGACGTCGCGGCCAAGCAGAACTGGAAGGGCATCATCCCCGCGGCGATCTACGAGGCGGTGGTCCGCCAGGGTCATGTCTATGCCGCGCCGATCAACATCCACGGGCAGAACTGGTTTTTCTACTCCACCGCCGCCCTGGCCAAGGCCGGCGCCACCGAGCCGAAGAACTGGGATGACCTCTTCGTCCAGCTCGACAAGCTGAAGGCCGCCGGGCTTATTCCGCTGGCTTTCGGCGACCAGCAGAACTGGGAGCGCAACATGTTCAACAACGTGCTGGCCGGCGTCGGCGGCACGGACGTGTTCGTCGGCTTCTGGGGCAAGCGTGACCAGGCGGTGATCAAGGGCCCCGCCATCCGCAAGGTCGCCGAGACCTATCGGCGGCTCAAGGGCTACGTCGATTCCGGCAGCCCCGGTCGCAACTGGAACGACGCCACCACCCTGGTGATCCAGGGCAAGGCCGGCTTCCAGATGATGGGTGACTGGGCGAAAGGCGAATTCACCGCCGCCAACCAGGTGCCCGGCAAGGATTATGGCTGCACCGTGCTGTCCAACAGCGGCACCGGCTACGTGATGGGCGGCGACGTGTTCGCCTTCCCGAAGCAGAAGAGCGACGAGGGCAACAAGGCCCGCGTGCTGCTCGCCTCCACCCTGCTGGCCGCCGACACGCAGATCATGTTCGCGCAGAAGAAGGGCTCCATCCCCTCGCGGCAGGACGTCGACGTCTCCGTGCTCGACGCCTGCGCGCAGAAGGCGGTCGGCTGGCTCAAGGACAAATCGGCCCAGATTCCCGCCAATGAACTGCTGACCCCGCCAGCCCTGGTCGGTGCCGTGCAGGACATCATCTCGGCCTACTGGAACGATAACAACATGTCGGTGGACGCCTTCGTCGCGAAGGTCTCCACCGCCATGGCCCAAGCGGACTGAGCCCGCGGCGGGGGGGGGGG
>CAIWAJ010000467.1:0-13473 GCA_903910565.1 uncultured Rhodospirillales bacterium | reverse complement strand
GATGATGCCGACGCGGGCACCGGCCGCCACCGCCTCGCCCTCACGCACGTCGCACAGGATGCGCCGCGCGATCAGCCCGGCGAGCTGCACCACCGCGAGGTCCCGCCCATCGGGCATCAGGATGGCGAGCGCGTTGCGTTCATTGTCGGTGCTGGCCTTGTCGAGATTGGCGCTGAGGAACTTGCCATGGCGATAGGCGATCCGCGTCACCGTGCCGGCGACGGGGGCGCGGTTCACGTGCACGTCGAGCACCGAGAGGAAGATCGCCACCCGCCAGCGCGGCACGTCGCCGAGGCCAAGCTCCTCGGGCGGCACGGCCTCGACGACAGAGACGACATGCCCGTCGGCCGGGGCGATCACCACCTTCCGGTCAGGGGCCACGCGCTCGGGGTCGCGGAAGAAATACAGGCAGAACAGCACGAAAACCGCGCCGAGCCAGGCCAGCCAGTTGCCCACGAACAGGCCAAGCACCACCGCGACGGCGCCGCCGGCGATGAAGGGCCGCCCGGCCGGATGCGGAGGGGCGAGAACGAGGCGAAGGGATTCGGCGAGCGCCATTGGGATCCTGAACAAAAACTCCCCTCGTTTATGGATGCTTCACCATGCCGGTTCAAGCTTGTCGCGGAATTCGTATGGGAGGCATGGCATGGCGAGTGATCAAACGGTCCGCCTCGGGCCGTTCGTGGTGGACGAAAACGGCGGCATCACCCCGCCACGGGACCATGACGCCCGTTTTACCCTGCGCTGGCGCGGCTGCGTGATGCACGCGGCGCTGCGGGCGGCGGGCAGCGAGGCGGTGGGCTCCGAGCGGATCGAGTTGCGCATGACGGCGGTGCTCGGCCGGGTGCCTTCGAGCGCCGAGACCTGCGGCGAGCGGCGGGACGAGGTGTTGACGATGCTGCGCGAGGCCAATCGGGAGGCCAATGGGCCGTTGCGCCTCGGCCTCAGCGCCGATCACCGCGTGCTGATGCGCGAGCGGCGGGACCTGGTGCCACCGCTGACCAGCCGCTCCTTGGTGGCGGAGGTCACCGGGTTTGCCCTCGGAGTCGCGCCCTATCTCGACTTCGTCGCCGAATCAGGCGTCACCCCGGCCGGCACCGCGAAGATCTGACCGGGGAAAATCAGGTTCGGGTCGCGGATCTGATCGCGATTGGCCTCGTAGATCACCGTATAATGTACCCCCTGGCCATAGGCGGCGCGCGCGATGCGCCACAGGCTCTGGCGCGGCTGCACCACCACCCGCCCCCCCGCGACGTCCTGCGCTGAGATCTTCGCGCGGGTGAACGGCAGTTCCAGCCGGGCGACCGGCTGGCCGCCGGGGCCGATCTGATCGAGGCGCAGGCGATGATCGCCCGGCGCAACCGCCTCGGCCGGCTGCAAATTCCAACGCCCGGCGGCGTTGGCGGTGGCGTCACCCACCGGGCGATCGTCAATATAGAGGCGCGTCACGCTGCCCGGCACCGCGGCCCCCGAGAAGCGGATCGCGCCGGCATCGTCGTAATCCACCACGTCGAGTCCGAGCCGGCCTGAGGGGCTCGCCGGGCCCTGCAACACCCGCGCCGGCCCGCTCGGCGGCATCAGCACCGCAAGCGGTGGCGCCGGGGTTGGAACCGGCGCGGCTTGCGGGGCAGCGGCTTGCGGGGCAGCGGCTTGGGTGGGCGGCGCCTGGACCGATGGGGCATTGAGCACGAACACCACCGGCGCTTCGGCCTCGACCAGGCTGCCATCCGGCTGACGGGACGCCACCTTCAGGTCATGGCCACCGACCGGCAGCGGCTGCGCGGGGGTGATCACCCATTGGCCATTGCGATCCGCCTCGCCAAGAGCGATCTCGCGGCCGTCGACGGTGATGACGATCTGCGCGCCCGGCGCCGCACGCCCGGCGAGCACGGCATCGCCGGCGGGGCTGATGCGCACGATATCGAAGCTGGGCCGCAGGGGCGTGGAGGCCGGCGGGCGGGGGGCCGGCACGGGGGGGACGGGAGCGGCGTTCGGGGCGGCGGGAGCAGGGGCGGCCACGAGAGGTGCGGGGGCCGGCGTAGGCGTCGGCGTAGGTGGCGCGGCGGCGACGGCCGGCGGAGCAATCGGGGCGGGCGGTGAGACGGCGAGTGGCGGCGCGGGGGCGGCGGGAACGGGGACCGCGGCGGCCAACTGCGGCGGCGGGGCGGGCGGGGCGTCGGTTCGTGGGGTGGGGCGCAAAGCGAACCAGCCGGCCGCGGCGACAACCGCCACCAAGACCACCCAAAGCGCCCGTGTTCGAGCCGTCATATCCGTTTGTGTGCCCAGCGCCGAGCCTCCATCCAGACCGCGACCCTACGCAGGGCAACTCCGCTTGTCACACGGAAATATCATCCCCCACTCCCAAGTCATGCAATCTGCGTTCATATTGCACCCAACCATCACCAGCGGAGACAGACATGGCCCAAAAGCCGAAACCCGGCGGAATGCTGCTGCCCATGCCGATATGGGACATCCCCGTGCGGCTGTTCCACTGGATGCTGCCGGTGCTGGTCATCGTCAGCTATGTCAGCGTCAAGAAGGACATGATGACGCTGCATTTCGCGTCGGGCTACACGATGGCTGCGCTTTTGATGTTTCGCATCGTCTGGGGCTTCGTTGGCAGCGAGACGGCGCGGTTCAGCCATTTCCTGAAATCACCGTTCGCGGCGCTTCGCCATCTCACCCATTTTTTCAAGCGCGATCCCGATACCCAGGTCGGCCATAACGAGGCCGGGGGATGGATGGTGATCGTGCTGCTGCTGATCCTGGTGGTGCAGGTCGCCACCGGGTTGTGCGCCAATGACGACGGCACCACCGAGGGACCGCTGATGAAGCACATCAGCAAGGAACTCAGTGACCGGTTGTCGCTGTATCATGAAGTCAACTTCAAACTCCTGCTGGCGGTGGTGGCGGCGCATATCGTGGCCGTGATCAGCTACGCGGTGTTTCGTGGGCATGACCTGGTGCGACCGATGGTCACCGGTCGCAAGCGGCTTCCGGCCGCGACCCGGGCGCCGGCGATGGTGCATCCGGTGGCGGCGCTGGTGATTCTGGCGATCGCGGCGGCGGTGGTATTCGCCATCGCGCGCCTGGCGTGAGGGGCGGCATGTCAGAGGTTCATTCGGTTGCCGTGTTTTGCGGCTCCAGCGCGGGCAATGACCCCGCGCATGCGGCGGCGGCGGCGCGGTTCGGCACGGCGCTGGCCAAGGCGGGGATGCGGCTGGTGTATGGCGGCGGCAAGGTTGGGCTCATGGGGGTGATCGCCGATGCGGTGATCGCCGCCGGGGGCACGGTGATCGGCGTGATCCCGGAATTCCTGCGCGCCCGCGAAGTGGCGCATCCCGGGATTTCCGAGACCATCGTGACCGACAGCATGCACACCCGCAAACGGCGGATGTTCGACCTCGCGGACGCTTTCGTCGCGCTGCCCGGCGGGCTCGGCACGTTTGACGAGACCTTCGAGATCCTCACCTGGCGGCAGTTGAAGCTGCACGACAAGCCGATCCTGATCTGCGACCTCAACGGCGCCTTTACTCCGCTGATCGCCACCATCGATGCGGCGATCGCCGGCGGGTTTGCGCGCTCGGAGGCGCGGGGGCTGTTCGAGGTGACCGACAGCGTCGAGGCGACAATCGAGCGGTTGCGGCATCTGGCAACCGTCCGCGGCGGTGCATCTGCCCTTCTCTAAGCGGCGCTTGCCCTTCGCAAGCGGGGCGGCTATACCCCGCGCCTCGGTCGGAGTGTAGCTCAGCCTGGTAGAGCACTGTGTTCGGGACGCAGGGGCCGGAGGTTCGAATCCTCTCACTCCGACCAGTCCCCAAATCCGTTATCGCGCCATGATCGCGTCGTAGCGCGCCAGCAGCCGTTCGGCGCGGCGCACCACGGGGATGTCGATCATCTTGCCATCGAGCGCCACCGCGCCCTTGCCCTCCGCCCGCGCCGCCGCATCCACCGCGATCACCTTGCGGGCGTAGTCGACCTCCTGGGCCGAGGGGGTGAAGGCGGCGTTCAAGGGGCCGACCTGGGCGGGGTTGATGCAGGAGGCGCCCTCGAAGCCGAGCCGGCGGGAGCGCTCGGCCATCGCCTGGAAGGCGGCGGGATCGCCGAAGCCGGCGAGCGTGCCGGTCAGGCCGAGGGCCATCAGCCCGGCCGCACGGGTGGCGTGCAGCACCAGGGAGCGGGCCACGGCGAGGGCCTCCTCGCTCGGCTCCGACTCGATGGCGGTGGCGAAATCCTCGGCACCCAGGCTCATCGCCACCCCGCGCGGGGAGGCGCGGCCGATCGCCTCGGCGTGCGGCAGGGCCTCCGGGGTTTCGACCAGCAGATAGAACCAGAGATGCCCGACCGGCAGGCCGGCGCGGGCCTCGCATTCGCTGACGAGCTCGTCGAGCAGCTTCACATGGTCGGCGCCGCGCGCCTTGGTGATGATGAGGCCATCGACGCCCGGGCAGACCGCGGCCTCGATATCGCGCACCGCGAGCGAGAGGGGCGCGTTGATGCGCACCAGCACGTCGGCGCCGGCCTGGCGCACCATCGGCGCGGCGGTGGCGATGGCGGCGCGGGCGCGGGGCTTTTCCTCCGGCGGCACGGCATCCTCGATGTCGAGCAGGATGCAGTCGGCGCCGCGCGTGTGGGCCTTCTCGACGAAGCGGCCGACATGGGCCGGCACATACATGAGGCTCCGCCAAACCGGCCGCTTGCGTGTCATAAACTGGTCTCCTGCTGATCGTACGCCCCTATAAGAGGGCATCGGGTTGCCGTAGTGTCGGGGACGCGGCACAAAGTGTCGAGCGGCCGGAAGCGCCGCGGCGGAGGGACGCAAAGATGGATCGGCGGACGCAATACGAAGAGCTCGGTTTTCTCGTGGTGCCCAATGTGGTCGCGCCGCCCGAGATCGCGGCGCTGAACGCGGCGATCGAGCAGGTCTGCGCCGAGCATGGCGCCACGCTCAAGCCCGACGGCAAGCTGGTCTACGAGGACGTGCTGTGCATCCACTTCCCGCACAAGCTCAACGCCACCATCAACGCCGCCATGGCCCACCCCGGGATCGTCGAGGTGCTGACGGAGTGCCTGGGCCCCAACGTGAAATGCATGCAGTCGATGTTCTTCGTGAAGAACGCCGGCAAGCCCGGGCAGGCCTGGCATCAGGACGAGTTCTACATCCCCACCCGCGACCGCAGCCTGGTCGGCGGCTGGATCGCGCTCGATGACGCGACCATCGAAAACGGCTGCCTGTGGGTGATCCCCGGCAGCCACAAACCCGGCGTCATCTGGCCGACCGGGCCGCACGGCTCGGACGAATTCGACGGCGCCGACGCGGCGCGGGACTTTCCCTTCGACGAAGCCGCCGCCATCCCCGTCGAGGTCAAGGCCGGGGACGTGGTGTTCTTCAACGGCTATCTGCTCCACCGCTCCCTGAAGAACCGCTCCACCGGCTTCCGCCGCGCCTTGGTCAATCACTACATGCGCGCCGAAAGCATGCTGCCCTGGAACTGGGACGGGCGGCACGGGGGGATCACCGATAACCGCGACATCATCATGGTCGCCGGCATCGATCCCTATGCCTGGAAGGGGACCGCGGATAACCAGCAGCCTATGTTGCGGCGGGAGACGCCTAAGGCTCGGGTTGGGTAGGAAGGAAGCGCTTCTTTTTTGGGAAAAAAGAAGCAAAAAACTTTTATTCGTTTTGGGGGCGTGAGGCGGGTTGGGGGTGGCTCATTTTATTGCTTTATCGTAATAAATAGAGCGTGATTCGGCGGCGTGACCCGGAGCCCTTTTTGCCTTCGTCGCTCGCGCAGGGTCATGATGATTTGGGCGACCTGGCCGATATCGGCCGGGATCGGGGCGTGCGTGGGGATCGGCCGCGCGCTGCGCGGGCGGGGCGCATGTCGAGTCGGCACGGATGCGCGGCGCGGCCGGGGGGCGCGCGGGGCATGGCGCGGACGCAGTTCGGCTGTCCGCTGGCTTTGACGGCTGCGCTTGGGCGGCCGCAGGGCGATGATCGGGGGAGCGGGCGGGGCGGCGGCGAGGCGGTGCATGAGGGCGGCGAAATCCTGGCCCATGCGGTGCATCTGCGCCCAGAAGGCGCGGCCGCCGGGGAGAAAGCGCCAGAACCAGGACGGCCCGGCAATGGCGGCGATGAGCGCGCAGACGGCCTCCGCCAGACGGACCGCGGGATGCGGCTCGCCTTTGGTGGGCTCGGGGGATGTGATTGCGCTGTTCATGGTGGTATGTATAACTTTATCACTAACGTTCGTCAAGGACATTTTTCAAATCCGAGCAAAATTTCTCTGCCCACGTGACACCGCCGGCGGACCGCTCCGAACACCCGCCGGCGCTTGATCAACGGCATCTTGCCCTGGCCGCCGCGACGATCGGGACGTATTGCCGGCTCGCCGGGTATCAGCCCGACCCGGCGGCCTACGCTAAGCGCATGGCGGACCCGATCTTGCCCGATGCCGTTCCTTATCGTGTCGGGGCCAGGGCGCGGCACGGTGTGGGCGGCGCGAATGGGCGCAGACTACCCGACGATGCGATGGACGCAGCGCTTTCGTGGGTTGTCGGCGCGACGGTCAGCGATGGCGTGGAACAACCCGATGGGAGAGTGGGATCGACGGTTCCGTTTGTTGGCCCGGTTGCCTGTTGGGTTCGGGCGTCGACGCAATACCGTGCCGTCGGCTTGGGTGATCGTGTGGTTTCACACGTCAAGACTTCTGCGGCGCCCTCTTCGAGGTGCGTTCCTCCACTATCCAAGTTGGAGTGCCCGCCGCCGTATCGGCTCGCGAACAGCGGCGGACCTGCTCTAGCCTGCCACCCAATCCATCTGGCGCAGGTCGGTGAGGAAATCCGGACCGCTGGGTGTCCAGCCGAACTCCGCACGCGTAAGGGCGCTCGTGGCGGCCATGTCGAGGCCGGCCAATCCGGCCAGTGGCCCGAAGTAGTCCTTGGCCGCGTCATCAGACAGCGAGACGACGGGCATCTTCAACCCAGCGCCGATGACCTCCGCGATCTCGCGCAGGGTGACGCCTTCCTCGGAGACCGCGTGATAGCGAGCCCCATTCTTCCCGCGCTCCAGCGCCAGACGATAGAGGCGAACCGCGTCGGTGACATGGGCTGCGGCCAAGCGGTTGGAGCCGTCGCCGAGATACGCCACGCTCCCCTTCTCGCGTGCCATCTTGATGTGGTGGGCGATCCGGCCTTGGTGGCGGGTGTCGTGGGTCTGCGGCAGGCGGACGATCATCACACGGCCGCCCTTGGCGAGCACAGCCTGCGCCGCCTCTTCAGTGGCGGCGCGCGGCACCTTGGCGGAGCTGGACGGGTTGTCGGTCTCCGTGACGGCCGCGCCGGGGGCGGAGCGTTCGACCAGGCCGGTGCCGGACGTAACGATCAGCGGCCGGTCCGAGCCGGCGAGCACGTCGCCCAGGGTTTCGATCACCTTGCGATCGTTCTCGCTGTGCGTCTTGATGTTGCCGAAGTCGTGGTTGAACGCCGCGTGGACCACGGCGTCGGCGTCCTGCGCCCCGACGCGGAGCCGATCGAGGTCGTTCACGTCGCCGAGGAATGCCGTCGCCCCGGCCTGTTTGATCTTCGCCGCACCCTCTTCCGAGCGGCTGAGGCCCACCACCTCATGACCTGCCTCGATCAGTTCGGGGATGAGGTAGGAGCCGATAAATCCCGTCGCGCCGGTGATGAACACTCGCATTGGCCGCGTCCTTCATGCTATGTGGAACCATCTTCCGTTTATATACGGAATGCAATTCCGTTTATCAATGATGGATGTTCTGACGAGTTCGGGGGATGCGGGATGCGGGATCGTGCCGACGCCGAAGAAGGGCAGCCGCTACGCGCGGATGCGAAGCGCAATCGCGATGCCCTGCTGGAGGCCGCGTTGGCAGTCTTCACCGCCGAGGGCGTCGATGCGCCGATCAAGGATATCGCGGACGAGGCGGGTGTCGGCGTCGGCACATTCTATCGGCGGTTTCCGACGCGCGCGGACCTGATTGTCGCCGTCTACCACCATGAGGTCGACCGCTGCGCGGCGGCGGCGGCAACGCTTGCGGCGCAGTACCCGCCCTTCGAAGCCTTGGCGCACTGGATCGACCGCTTCATGGACCTGGTAGTCACGAAGCGCGGCTTGGCGACGGCCCTTCACTCCGAAGCACCGGCCTATGTCGAACTGCGAGCGGATTTTGAAGCGCGGCTCGTGCCGCCGCTAAAGGGTCTGATGGATGCCGCACATGGGGAAGTCCGCGCGGATGTGTCGGCGGCAGAACTGTGGCGTGCGGTCGGGCTTTTGTGTGCGCCGGCCACGCCCGAAAACTTTTCAGAGGCTCGGCGCATGGTGTCGGTGTTGGTGAACGGCCTTCGGTTCGGCGCAGCCTGACTCGAGGCGCTCGTTTCTTTGATTCAGTCTCGGAGGCCGATCCGCTAGGGCATTTGGCGACCGCATCTCGACAAGGCCAAAGTCTGCTTCTGGCGCGACGCAATGACGGAGGGTGGAAGCGGTCGGCCGACGGGCGGAGGCGTTGTTCCGCTTGCCGATGCCGCCCGGCTGCATCCGGGAGGCGTACGCCAACGGCATGGAGCGGAACAAGAAGTTTTTTTGGTTCTTTTTGTTCACAAAAAGAACACCCTTCCGTCCTCTGAGACAGCCCTCCTTGACGCCCCCTCCTTCACTGAGGATGCTGAGAGCATGGCCCGCGGTACGACGGGCGTAGAGGGGAGCGAGATGATGCGTGGAGTGGTATTGGCGGCGGCGATGGTGGTCTGGGCTGGGGCGGCGGGGGCTCAGGGTTACCGGTTTACGTATGTGACGCATGCCACCGCGGGGGCGCCGTTTTGGCAGGCGGTGAAGAACGGGATGGATGAGGCGTGTGCGCAGGTGAAGGCGCAGTGCCAGATCACGTTTTTGCAGCGCACCGGCAATCTGGCGGAGGAGCTGAACGCGCTGGATGCGGCGATTGCGCAGAAGCCGGATGGCATCGTGATTACGTTGCCGAGCGACACGATTTTCAATAATTCGCTGAAGGAGGCGCAGGAGGCGGGGATTCCGCTGGTGGTGACCAACACCAATCCGCGCAAGGCGCTGCCGGGCGTGGCGCCGATTCCGTATATCGGGCAGGACCTTGAGCAGGCCGGGTATGCCTTGGCGCAGGGGTTGTCGGCGCAGTTTCCGGCGAGCGGGCCGGTGCATGTGCTGATCGGGGTTTCGGTGCCGGGGCAGAACTGGGCGGAGTCCAGGGCGGCCGGGGTTGAGCGGTTCATGAAGGAGTATGCGGCGGCCAATCCGGGCCGGGCGGTGACGACGGCGCGGCTGGATTCGGGGACTGATCTGGCGATCACCGGCGCGCGGGTGTCGGCGTATGTGCAGGGCAATCCGCAGACGTCGGCGTATTTCGACATGGGGTATTGGCACGCGGGGGCGGCGGCGGTGTTGCGGCAGCAGGGGGTGGCGCCGGGCAAGCTGTTGATGGCGGGGTTCGACATGGTGCCGGCGGCGTTGCAGGAGATGAAGCGCGGCTACATTCAGATGCAGGTGGACCAGCAGCCGTTCCTGCAGGGGTATCTGCCGATTATTCAGCTGTATCTGCGGGCCAAGTACAAGCTCGGCGCCTGGGAGGTGAATACCGGCAAGGCGCTGGTGGGGCCGGCGGATGTGGATGCGTTGCTGGAGCTGTCGGCCCAGGGCAAGCGGTGAGCCCTGGGGGAGCGCGCCGGCGGGCGCTGCTGAAGCGGCTGCTGCTGCTGCCGGAGATCAGCGGGCTGGTGTTGCTGGTGGTGATTGTGGTGGGGTTTTCGTTCGCGGCGCCGGCGTTTTTGTCGCTGCGGAGCGTGGTGAATATCGTCAACATCCTGCCCGAGCTTGGCCTGGTCGCGCTCGGGACGACGATTTTGATCATTTCGGGCGAGTTCGATTTATCGGTCGGCTCGGTGTTCGCGCTGGCGCCGATGGTGATGTTGTGGCTGGTGAGCCTGGGCGTTTCGCCGCCGCTGGCGATGGTGTTGCCGCTGGTGATGGTGGGCTGCATCGGGATGCTGAACGGGTGGGTGACGCTGCATTTCGGCATTCCCTCTTTCATCACCACGCTGGGGATGTTGTTCATCGCGCGGAGCCTGGCGGTGATTGTCGCCAATCTGGCGCCGCCGTCGTTTCCCGAGACTTTGCCGGTGTGGTTTCTGGTGGCGCGGATGGGGCGGGTGCAGGCTTCGGTGTTGTGGCTGCTGGGGATATGCGCGGTGTGCGCCGTGGTGCTGCATCGCACGCGGCTGGGCAACTGGATCTACGCGACCGGCGGGGCGCAGCAGGCGGCGCGGGACATGGGGATCAACACGCGGGCGGTGAAGCTGACGACGTTCACGCTGTGCTCGGTGCTGGCGGGGTTTGCCGGGATGATCCAGACGTTTCGCATCCAGGCGCCGTTGGCGACCGCGGGCGACGGGATCGAGCTGCAGGCGATCGCCGGCGCGGTGATTGGCGGCACGGCGCTGTCGGGCGGCGTGGGCTCGGTGCTGGGGGCGATGCTGGGCACGGTGTTGCTGCGGGTGATCGATAACGGGATGACGATGTCGCGGGTGGATGCCAACTGGTTCCAGCTCGCGGTGGGGCTGCTGACGGTGTTGTCGGTGGTGATCAACGTGGTGATCCGCGGGCGGGCGGCGAGGATGCGGGCATGAGCGCGCCGGCGTTCATCCGCTGCGAGGGGTTGCAGAAATGGTATGGCGGCGTGCATGCGCTGAAGAACGTGTCGCTCGAATTCGGCCGAGGGGCGGAGGTGGTGGGGCTGCTCGGCGATAACGGGGCCGGCAAGTCGACGCTGATCAAGATCCTGTCGGGGGCGCATCGGCCGGATTCGGGGCGGATCCTGATTTCCGGGGAGGAGGCGCGGATCCGCCGGCCGCGTGACGCGATGCAGCTGGGGATCGAGACGATCTACCAGTACACCGCGATGGCGCCGCAGATGAGCATCGCGCGCAACATCTTCATTGGGCGGGAGCCGGTGCGGTTCCCGTTCCTCGGGCCGCTGGGGCTGCTCGATCGCAAGATGATGAACCGGATTGCGTTGCAGGCATTGCGGGATGTGGATCTGCATCTGCGCTCCGCGGATACGCCGGTGGAGGAGTTGTCGGGCGGCGAGCGGCAGGGGGTGGCGATTGCGCGGGCAATGCATTTCAAATCCCGCATGCTGATTCTGGACGAGCCGACGAACCATCTGTCGCTGAAGGAGACGACGAAGGTGCTGGATTATGTGGCGGCGCTGCGGGAGCAGGGGGTGAGCAGCATTTTCATTTCGCATAATTTGCACCACATCTACCCGATCGCCGACCGCATGATCGTGATGGCGCGCGGGGAGGTGGTGGCGGAGCATGCGCGCGGCGAGATGGGGATGGAGGAGATTGCGCGGTTGATTGTTTAGGAAGGAGGCGCTCTTTTTTGAAAAAAAGAAACAAAAAAAATTTATTCGTTTGGTGCGGAGTTTCACCGGACAGGCGGAAACCAGACAGATAAAAAGTTTTTTTGGTTCTTTTTGTTCACAAAAAGAACATGCTTCCTAAACACTTGGCGGCGCCGGCTTGTTGATCGCGCCCACCAGGCTGCGGACTTCGGCGCGGGCGGCGACGTGGCTCATGCCGAGCTGGATGCCGATATTGGCTTCGCGGACGTCCATCAGGGTGAGGCCCTGGAGGTAGAGCTCGCGGAAGATGACGCGTTCGCCGAAGCCTTTGACGGTGCGGAAGCCGATGCGTTTGGCGAAGGCTTCGAGGGAGGTGCCGACGTCGCGCTTGTTGCGGGCTTCGTTGGCGCCGAGGCGGTTGCGGGTGACGATCCAGTCGATTTTGCCGCGGTCGCTGGCGAAGCGCTGCTTGCGGGCGTTCCACACCATTTCGCTGTAGATGCTGGGCCCGATGATGGCATGGGTTTCGGGGTTGACCTTCGCGAGCATGGCGAAATCGACGAAGCTGTCGTTGATGGGGGTGATGAGCGTGTCGGCGGCGGCGTGGCCGAGGCGACTGAGGTAGCTGTCGGCGCCGGGGCAGTCGATCACCACGATATCGAGCCGCCCGGCCATGTCCTTCAGCGCGGCGTTGAAGGCGGCGGCGTCGGCTTTTTCGGCCTCGGCGCGGCTATCGGCAGGGCTGGCGGGGATGGCGACCCATTCGGGCATTGGCAGGGCCACGCCATGGGTGGCGGAGAAGGCGGCGCGGGCGGCAAGCGCGCCGGCGAGCGTGGATTGGCGGGCATCGAGGTCGATGGCGCCGACGCGGTAGCCGTCGCGGAGTAGGGCGACGATGAGATGGATCGCGCAGGTGGATTTGCCGGAGCCGCCTTTTTCGTTGCCCAGGGTGATCACCCCTGCCCGGTGCTCGATGGAAATGCTCGCCACGCTCGCCTCCCGCTGCCCTCCCCGATGGAGGGCGACATCGGCTTCAGGGTAGGGCAAACTGGCGCAATGTCGAAGCGTGCCAACAGCCTGCGGGTGGATCAATTGCTTGTCGATCGCGGCCTAGCGGAGAGCCGCACGCGGGCGCAGGCGCTGATCCTCGCCGGGAAGGTGTTTTCCGGGGAGCAGCGGGTGGCCAAGCCGGGGACGGCGCTGCCGATCGATGTGGCGCTGGAGGTGCGCGGGCAGGACCATCCCTGGGTCTCCCGCGGCGGGCTGAAGCTGGCGCATGCGCTGGAGGCGTTCGGGCTACCGGTTGAAGGGCGTGTGTGCCTCGATGTCGGCGCCTCCACCGGCGGGTTTACCGATGTGCTGCTGACCCACGGCGCCAAGCGGGTCTATGCGGTGGATGTCGGGCATGGCCAACTCGCCTGGAAGCTGCGCACGGATGAGCGGGTGGTGGTGCAGGAGCGGACCAACGCGCGGCATCTCGAGGCAGCGCAGATTGGCGAGCCGATCGGGGCGCTGGTGTGCGACGCGAGCTTCATCGGGTTGGCGACGCTGCTCCCCAAGCCGCTGGCGCTGTGTGCGCCGGGCGCCTGGGCGGTGGCGCTGATCAAGCCGCAATTCGAGGCCGGGCCGGCGCAAGTCGGGCGGAATGGCGTGGTGCGGGACCCCGAGGTGCATGAAGAGGTATGCGAGCGGATCCGCGGCTGGTGGAGCGGGCTGCCGGGATGGACGGTGCTGGGGATCGCGGAGAGCCCGATTACCGGGCCGGAGGGGAATCGGGAGTTTCTGATCGCCGCGCGGCGGGAGTGAAGGACGGGTGTTCTTTTTGTGAACAAACAGAACCAAAAGACTTTCACTCCATCGCCGCCGGTGGCTTGGCTCCCCGGCGTGACGGAAGCGGTACAAGCCATTGGAATAAAAGTCTTTCTACCCTGCCCACTTGAGAAGCCGAAAAACGAAGAGAAGGCAAGGCAAGCGAAAGGAAGCACTTCTTTTTTGAAAAAAAGAAGCAAAAAACTTTCATTCCAATAGCTTGTACCACTCCCACCTTCCCGGGAGGCACGCCAACGGCAACGAAATCAGG
>CAIWAJ010000466.1:0-1812 GCA_903910565.1 uncultured Rhodospirillales bacterium | reverse complement strand
GCGCATTTCTGCTCGATGTGCGGGCCGAAATTCTGCTCGATGAAAATCAGCCACGACATCCGCGCCGATACCGAGCGGATGGCGGGGATGGAGAAGATGAGCGAGGTGTTCAAGGCCAAGGGCAGCCAGATCTACCAGCCCGAGGCCGCGGCGGAGTAGGAGGGGAAGGAAGCGCTCCTTTTTTGAAAAAAAGGAGCAAAAAACTTTTATCCGATTGGGTCGTGCCGCTCCCACCATCCCGGGAGGGCACGGCAACGAAGTCGGGAAAGGTTTTTTGGTTCTTTTTGTTCACAAAAAGAACATGCTTCCCGTCCGCGTGCTTCGCCCTCCTCACCAGAGAGGGCGAAGCGACCGGCTAACGCGTGTGTCTGGCGTTATAGTCCACGCACGATATCCAGCGTCGGCCCGATCTCCGGCCGGCGGGTGTAGTCGGGGTCGGCTTCGGCCGAGACGACAATGCCGTCACGGCCGATCACCAGGCGGGCCGGGATCGACAAGGTCCAGCTATCATCGCCGTTGAAGCGCGGCAGATCGACGCCGATCTTCTGGTAGACCTCGATCAAGCGATCCGGCAGACGGAAGGCCAGGCCATAGGCCGCGCCCACCGTGTTCCCGGGGTCGGTGAGGATCGGGTAGTCAAGCGATTGTTTCTCCGCGCCCGGCCCGGTGAAGGCCTGGAGTTGCGGGGATAGCACGACGAGGCTCGCGCCCATCGCGGTCAGGTCAGACAATACTGCGCGCAAAGCATCCAGCTCATGTCGGCAGTACGGTCACCAGAAGCCGCGGAAGACGCTGAGGACGACGGGCCCCTTGGCGCGCAGGGCGGCAAGGGAGACCGGCACGCCGTGCTGGTCATTCAGCGTGAAATCCGGCGCCATGGCACCGGGCTTGATGACGCGATCGAGGATGCCGGACCCGCGCAACTCCGCGGTGGCCCCCTCCATGATCGCGCGCAGCTCCGGCGGCAGGCGTTTGGCGGACGCCTCCCGCGTGGCCGCGAGCTTTGCTTCAAGGCTCATGATTGCTCCTGTTGTTGTGGACACGCCGCCGCGCAAACGTAGTGACGCCGAACTACGACTCGCGAGACGGCGTGACGTTACAGCGAACCCCTTGCCGTGGCACGGCAAGGGCAGGCAAACTCGCCCTCAATGATCGACGCCCGAACAGCCCTGGATGCCATCGGACAATTGCCCGACAGCGAGATCGATCTCGCCGGTGCGGCCCTGCAACTCGCCCGCGCCGATGCGCCCGATGCGGACTGGACCGGCGCCGCCGCCCATCTCTCCGAACTCGCCCGAGGCGCCGTCGCCCTCGCCGGCGAGCTCGAAGCCCCCCGCCTCTCCCAACGCGCCCGCGCGCTGCGCCAACTCCTAGTCGAAGGGCATGGCTATGCCGGGGACGCGGTGACGTATGACGACCTGGCCAACGCCAATCTCATCCGCGTCATCGAACGCCGCCAGGGCCTGCCCGTGGCGCTCGGCATCCTCTGGCTCCACGCCGCCCATGCCGCAGGGTGGGACGCCCACGGGCTCGATTTCCCTGGGCATTTCCTCATCGGCCTCGCCGGCAAGAAGGACCAGCTGGTGATCGACCCGTTCTCCGGCGGCACCACCCTCTCCGCCACCGACCTGCGCACCCTCGTCAAACAAGTCGAAGGCGAAACCGCCGAACTCCGCCCCGGCCTGCTCCGCCCCATGTCCCGCCGCGCCGTGCTGCTCAGGTTGCAAAACAACATCCGCAGCCGCCACCTTCAGGCCGGACACCTGCGCGACGCGCTCACCAGCACCGAAGCCATGCTCGCCATCGCCCCCG
>CAIWAJ010000465.1:0-3573 GCA_903910565.1 uncultured Rhodospirillales bacterium | reverse complement strand
CGCCGCCCATGCCCGCGGTGATGAACACCATGTGGGCGCCTTCGAGGTGGCTGTAGATGAGGTCCGCCGCCTCTTCCGCCGCCGCCCGGCCAATCTCCGGCTTGGCGCCGGCGCCGAGGCCCTGGGTGATGTGCTCGCCGAGCTGGATGCGCCGCTCGGCCAGCGAATGCGCCAGCTGCTGCGCATCGGTGTTGGCGACGATGAACTCAACCCCCTGGAGGTTCATCGCGATCATGTTGTCGACGGCGTTGGTGCCGCCGCCGCCCACGCCAATGACGCTGATGCGCGGCGTGAAGTCGGTATGCATGTGCGGAATCACGGTCAGATTCAGGGTCATTTGCGGCTCATCTCCCCAGCGGGTGTCTATTGTATCGTGCATTTGCGATTCGCACCGGCATCACAGCCGATGCTTTAAGAATTCGAATACGCGGCGGAGCAGCCCACGCGGGCTGTCCTGGTCGGGGTCGAGGTCGTGGAAGGCGCGGCCCTCGCCGGCGGCCCAGCCGAGCAGGCCGACGGCGGTGGCGAAAGCGGGGCCGCTGGAACTGTCGGGCAGGCCGCGCACCGGGACGGGGCGTGCGGTGCGCACATCGGCGCCGAGCAGACGGGCCGCCATGTCCCGCGTGCCGGGCAACTGGCTGGCGCCGCCGGTGAGGACCACGCGCTGCAGCGCGATGCGCGCGAGGCCGGCGGCCTCGATGCGTTCGCGTACAAGCTCGAAGGTCTCCTCCAGGCGCGGCTGGATCACACGGACCACCATGCTGCGCGGCACTTTCGAGATGTGGTGGTCCTCCTCGCCGATCATCGGCACGGCGAGCATTTCGCGTTCGTCGTCCGGGCTGCTCTGGGCCGAGCCGAAGAGCGTCTTGAGACGTTCGGCGTGGTTGGGCAGCGTGTGGAGGATGTTGGCGATGTCGTTGGTGACGTGCACGCCGCCGACCGGGATTTGCGCGGTGTGCAGCAGATGCCCCTCGGCGAACACCGCGAGCCCGGTGGTGCCGCCGCCCATGTCGAGCACGGTAGCACCGAGCATGCGCTGACCGGCGGTAAGGGTTGCCATCCCCGCGGCCATCGGGGCGGAGACGAGTTCGGCGATCTCAAGGTCGCAGCGGGCAAGGCATGCATCGAGCGAGCGCAACGAGGTGGTCACCGCGTCGATCACGTTCATCTGGGCACCGAGCTTGGCGCAGAACAGGCCGCGGGGATCGGTGATCCCGGTGTCCTCGTCGACGGTGAAGCCGAGCGGCAGGTTGTGCACGATGCTGCGGCCCTCGAGCGTGGCGCGCTGGCGGGTGGCGGAGAAGACGCGGCGCAGGTCGGCGTCGGAGACCGCGCGGCCGCCGATCTCCCATTCCACATCGAGCAGCCGGCTTTCGGGCTGCCCGGCCGAGAGGTTGACGATCACCGATTTTAGCCGGGTTCCCGCCTCCTCCTCGGCCTGGCCGACGGCGAGGCGGATGGCGCGCTCGGCGTCCTCGATGTCGACAATCGCGCCGGCGCGGACACCCCTGCCCTTCTGCCAGCCGCAGCCGAGCACCCGGGGCGAGCCGTCGGACTCGACGCGGGCGATGACGCAGACGATTTTCGAGGTGCCGATGTCGAGCACGCCGAAGGTGCCGGAGTAGCGCGGCTTGTAGCGCTGCCGCTCGACCGGCTCCTCGGGATGGAGGGAAACCTGGGTGACACCACGCAGACGCGAGATCTCGTTCATGTCGGCTTCCTCGCTAGGATCGGCTTGTCCCCTGCCGGCCGGATCACCAGGCGATCGGGCAGGCGCAGATCGACGGCCTGCAGCGGGCGGTCCAGCAGGGCGTGGCTCGCTTGCAGCGCGGCGAGCTTGGCCAGCGCCGCCTCTTCCGCGCCCTCGGGGAGCAGGATGTCGGCGCCGTTGTTCATCCGGAGGTTCCAGCGCCGCTCGCCGACCCGGACGGCGGCGACCATGCGGGACTGGATCTCCGGCTGCCTGGCCAGCAGCTCCATCAGCGCCGCGACGGATTTCTGCGCGCCGGGGCCGACAACCAAAGGCAGTTCGCTCTCGAAGGTCGCGATGTCGGCATCGGTCACCTTGTCGCCGTTGCGGTCGATGAGCGACTTCTTGCCGCCGAGTTGCCACACCGCGAAGGGCCGGCGCTCGACGATCTGCACCACGATCTCGCCGGGCAGCCGCCGCTCCACGGTCGCGGATTGCACCCAGGCGATCGATTCGATCCGCGCCCGCGCGTCCGCCACCGACATGCCGAGGATCGGGTCACCCTCGCGCACGCCAAGCGCGGCGCGCAGCAAGGGCTCCGGCGTTTTCTCCTGGCCCTCGAAGCGGATGGTCTCGACCCGCAAGCCGAGCCGCCCCGTGGCGTCACCCAGCCGTTCGCCGAAACTTGCGCCCTGGCCGATCGCCTGCGCCACCACGCCGATCAGGCCGATCGCGCCAAGCAGCACGGCGCCGGCGGCGGCGCGGCGGAGGATCTGGCGCTGGCGCTTCCAGATCAGCTTCCACTTGCCCGGACGGTCCGGCATGCGGGCGGCGGGGGCTGGTTGCGGCGGCGTCTTGGCGCGTGGCTTGCGCTTCACGCCCGACATGTCGCGTTCTCCACCATCCAGGCGCAAAGCTGCGGGAAGCTGTAGCCGATATGCGCGGCCTGCTCAGGCAGCAGCGAGGTCGGTGTCAGGCCGGGCTGGGTATTGACCTCCAGCAGCACCAGCCGGCCGGGCTCGCCGGCGGTGTCATCGTAGCGGAAGTCCGAGCGGGTGGCGCCGCGGCAGCCCAGCGCCTTATGCGCGGCCAGCGCCACGTCGAGCGCCTGGGCGTAGACCTGCGGGTGCACCGGGGCGGGGATGATGTGGCGCGAGCCGCCATCGGCGTATTTCGCCTCGTAGTCATAGAACTGGTTCTCGGAGGCGATTTCCGTCACCGCCAGCGCCCGGTCCCCCATCACCGCCACGGTGAGCTCGCGGCCCGGGATATACTCCTCCACCATCGCCGCCGGCCCATAGCTCCAGGCGGCGGCCACCGAGGCGCGGCGATTGCCGCCCTCGCGCATGATCTCAACGCCGACCGAGGAGCCCTCGTTGACCGGCTTCACCACATAGGGCAGGGCCATCGGGTCGGCGTGTTCGAGGGCGGCGATATCGACCATCCCGCCGCGCGCCACCGGCAGGCCATTGGCCGCGAACACCGCCTTGGCGGCCGCCTTGTCCATCGCCAGTGCCGAGGCCCGCACGCCCGAATGGGTGTAGGGAATGCCCAGCCAGTCGAGCACGCCCTGGATCGCGCCATCCTCGCCGAACCGCCCATGCAGCGCGTTGAACACCACGTCCGGCCGCGGATCGAGCGCCGCGATCACCGCGCGCAGATCGTCCTTCACCTCGACCGGCACGACGTCGTAGCCGGCCTCGCGCAGCGCCGTGATCACCTGGCGCCCGCTGGAGAGCGAGACCTCGCGCTCCGCCGATATGCCGCCATAGAGCACCGCGACCCGCCTCATGCCGCATCCTCCGACCGTGCCGCGACGCCGATGCGGCGGATTTCCCAGTGCAGATCGACCCCGCTCATCGCCCGCACCCGGGCGCGCACCT
>CAIWAJ010000464.1:0-13870 GCA_903910565.1 uncultured Rhodospirillales bacterium | reverse complement strand
GCCGCCTCGCTGTTCACCCGCTTCCGCTCGCGCCAGGACCATACGTTTGCCGAGAAAGTGCTCTCCGCCATGCGGCTGGGCTTCGGGGGCCATGTGGAAGCTCCGAAGAAGTGACCATTCTGGTTGTCATGGGCGTGGCCGGCTGCGGCAAAACCACGGTCGGCCAGGCCGTGGCGGTGCGGATGGGCTGGGAATTCCAGGAAGGTGACGCGCTGCACCCCCCCGAAAACGTCGCCAAGATGGCCGGCGGTACGCCGCTGACCGATGAGGACCGCTGGCCCTGGCTGCGCAGCATCGCCGCCGTGATCGACGGCTGGCGTGCGGCCGGGAAATCGGGCGTGGTCACCTGCTCGGCGCTGAAGCCCGAGTATCGAGACATCCTGATCGGCGATCGCCCCGATGTCCGCCTCGTCTATCTGCGCGGCGACCAGGCGCTGATCGCCGGGCGGATGGCGGCGCGCAAGGGGCATTTCATGCCGACCGCCCTGCTCGACAGCCAGTTCGCCACGCTGCGCGAACCCACGGCCGAAGAGCGGCCCATCGTGGTGGATATCGGCCCGGCGCCGGACACCATTGCGGAGGTTGTGATCGCCAGGGCGCTTGGGTGAACAAGCAGGGCAGCGGCTCCTTTTCCAAAACAAGCCGCTTCCTTCTACCTCCCCACAAACTTCGGCTTCCGCTTCTCACGGAACGCCGCCACCCCCTCCTTGTGATCGACCGTCTGGTTCAGTTGCGGCTGCACCATCGCCTCCATGTCGAGGAAATCCTCGAGGCTGACGGAGGTGGCCATGTGGAACAGCTTCTTGGCGAGCCCGAGCGTGAAGGTCGGCCCCTCCGCCATTTCCTCGGCCAGTTCCATGGTGCGTGCCATCAGCTCGTCATCCGGCACCACGTGATTGACCAGCCCCAGGCTCAGCGCCTCCGCCGCCTTCACCATGCGCGCGGTGAAAACCAGCTCCTTCGCCCGGTTCATCCCCAGGCGCCGCGTGAGATACCAGATCGCCCCGCCATCCGGCCCCAGGCCGATGCGCTTGAACACCTGAGAGAAAATGGCGGTCTCCGATGCCACCACCAGGTCACACCCCAGCACCAGCGACCAGCCGATGCCAACCGCATGGCCGCGCACCGCGGCGATCACCGGCTTCTCGATGGCGTGCAGCAGCCGCATATAGGTGTGGCTCAGTCGCTGCAGCCGCTGCCGCGCCGCCCGCAGATCCGCGCCGCCCATGCGGTCGACATCCGCACCGGTGCAGAACGCCTCCCCCGCCCCGGTCAACACGATCGCCCGCACTTGGTCATCGAACCGCACGGCCTGCAGATGCGCGATCAGCCCCTCCCGCATCTCCACCGTCAACGCGTTCTTCTTTTCCGGCCGGTTGAGCGTGATGGTGGCGATGGCGCCTGATATCGTGAGGTTGACCGTCATGTCGTTGCTCCCTGTTTGCGGCGAGGATGCCCGCCCGCGCGCCGGCATGGAACCCCCCGGTTGACGCAACCCCCCCCGCCCGGCACCGTTCGCCCAACAACACAGAGGAATACGTCCCATGCCGGTGCCCCAGGCGCTCAGCGGATTGCGGCTGCCGGTGATCGCCGCGCCGATGTTCATCGTTTCCGGGCAGGAGCTGGTCATCGCCGAGAGCCGCGCCGGCATTTGCGGCTCCTTCCCCGCGCTGAACGCCCGCCCGCAGGAGACCTTCGATGACTGGCTGACGGCGATCGAAGCCGGGCTCGCCGGCACCGGGGCGCCCTACGCGGTCAACCTCGTCGCCCATGCCTCCAATGACCGGCTGGAGGGCGATCTCGAGACCTGCGTGCGCCACAAGGTGCCGCTCCTGCTCACCAGCCTGCAAAAGCCGGGCGACGTGGTGAAGGCCGCCCACACCTATGGCGGCCTCGTGTTCCATGACGTGATCTCCCTCCGCCACGCCGAGAAGGCGATCGAGCAGGGGGTGGACGGCCTGATCCTCGTCTGCGCCGGCGCCGGCGGCCATGGCGGTGCGCTCTCCCCCTTCGCCCTGCTCGCCGAAGTCCGCCGCATCTATTCCGGCACCATCGTGCTGGCCGGCGCGATTTCCACCGGCGAGCATATCCTCGCCGCCCAGGCGATGGGGGCCGATCTCGTCTACATGGGCACCCGCTTCATCGCCACCACCGAGGCCAACGCGGTGGCGCCCTACAAGCAGATGATCGTCGAGTCAGGCGCCCGCGAGGTCACCTACACCAACCTGTTCTCCGGCGTGCACGGCAACTACCTCAGCCGCAGCATCGCCGCCGCCGGGCTCGATCCCGCCAACCTGCCCGCCCCCGAGCCAGGCCGCACCTACGTCGCCGGCCACAAGCGCGAGAAGCCGAAAGCCTGGCGCGATATCTGGGGCGCCGGCCAAGGCGTCGGCGGGATTGATTCGGTGCTCCCGGTGGCCGAATGTATTGACCGGCTGGAGCGGGAATACCGCGCCGCCTGCGCCAGAATGACGTGCCTGATGCAAACCAACGGGAGGGCGACACCATGAGCGCTGCCAAGGACCTGACACTCGCCGAGATCGACGCGCTGGACGATCACGCCTTCCGCATGCATGTGCGCAGCTGGGTCGAGGCCAACTACCCGCCCGACCTGCGCAACCCGCCGAGCCGGCTGCATTTCAGCGAAACCAAGGTCTGGTACCACATGCTCTCCCGCCGCGGCTGGCTCGCCCCCGGCTGGCCGCGCCAGTATGGCGGCATGGGCCTCCCCGCAGCCCGCCAGCTCATCATGATCGAGGAATTCCAGCGCCACGGCTGCGCCCGCAACAACGACATGGGCGTCTCCATGCTCGGCCCGCTCCTCATCCGCTACGGCACCGAGGAGCAGAAGGCCCATTTCCTGCCGAAAATCATCACCGGCGAGCACATCTGGTGCCAGGGCTACTCCGAGCCCAACGCCGGGTCCGACCTCGCGAACCTCCGCACCGAGGCGGTGCTCGATGGCGACCACTGGGTGGTCAACGGCCAGAAAATCTGGACCTCCCTGGCGATGGACGCCAACTGGATCTTCCTCCTCGTCCGCACCAACAAAACCGCCAAGAAGCAGGAGGGCATCTCCTTCCTCCTCGTCGAAATGGACAGCCCCGGCATCACCGTCCGCCCCATCCGCAACCTCGATATGGGCGACGAGTTCTGCGAAACCTTCTTCGACAACGTCCGCGTCCCCCGCCACAACCTGGTCGGCAACATCGATCAGGGCTGGACCATGGCGAAAACCCTCCTGGGCTTCGAGCGCATCGGCATCGGCTCGCCCCGCCAGTCCTCCTACGCCCTTAAGCGCCTGAAAATCCTCGCCGAACACGCCGGCGCCATGGAAGACCCCATGTTTGCCGAGCGCTACACCCGCCTGCGCATGGACCTCGCCGACCACAACACCCTCTACCAGGTCTTCGCCGACCGCGTCCGCCGCGGCGAACCTCTCGGCCAGGACGTCTCGATGCTGAAAATCAACCAGACCGAGCTCTACCAGCGCATCACCGAGGCGATGCTGGACGTCGCCGGCGAGGAATCCGCCCTCTTCGGCACCATCGGCGGCAACCGCGACCTCAACCCCGCCGGCCAGTTCATCCAATCCCGCCCGGCCTCCATCTACGGCGGTTCCAACGAAATCCAGCGCAATGTGATTGCCAAGAACGTGCTGGAATTGCCGTAAGTAGGAAGGAAGCGCTTCTTTTTTGAAAAAAAGAAGCAAAAAACTTCTGACGGTTTGGTGGGTACCGCTCCCACCTATCCGAGGGGTGTACGCCAACGGCATGGATGGACCAAAAAGTTTTTTGGTTCTTTTTGTTGACAAAAAGAACATCCTTCCTTCCCCAGCTAAACTGACCTCTGCCCCAGGAGCCCCCCCGTGAGCGGCACCAATTTCACCGCCGCCAACCAGTCCGATCTCGCCGCCGCCCTGGCCACGATCCTGGCCGAGGCAGCGCCGCTCGGCGCCCGGCCCGCCGCCTACACCATCACATTGACCGCGAGTTTCACCATCGCCGGCACCCTCGCCGTCGCCATCCCCGGCATCGGCGCCAGCGTGACCATCGCCAACCAGGGCCATGTCATCGCCGGCCCCGGCGGCCTCGCCGTCAGCGGCCCCGGCCGCGTCGTGCTCGCCGGCAACAACATCTTCACCGGCGGCATCGCCTTCTCCTCCGGCACCCTCGAACTCGCCGCCCAGGGCGCCGCCGGCTCCGGCGCCATCATCGCGTCCGGCGGGGTCGGCTCGGATCAGGTTCTGCAGATCGACGGCACGCTGTTGCCGATCAACCGCATCACCGCGACGCCGCAGGGTTTCTACAGCGGCAATGCGGCAACCAGCTATTTCCGCATTGACCTGCCCGCCATCCAGACAACCCTGACATCCGGCACCCAAGACCCCGCCAGCGGCTTGTTCGCCCTCACCGCGGGCCCCAACGGCCCGGCGCTCGAAGCCAACTGGGCGGTCAACGCACTGACGCCGATCATCGGCGACGGCCAGGGCGGCATGATGATCGATGCCGGCACCGTCTTCGAACCGCGCCACGCCGTGACCGTGTGGGGCGCCGGTGGCGGGTATTTCGGCATGGCGTTCGATGACAGCCTGCGCAATGACACCGTGCAGACTGCCATCGCCGATCCGCTCAACGCCGGCATCATCGCGGGGGTGGCGACGCCGTTCCTGGTGAACGGGCCGATCGTGCCGGCCTATCCCGCCGGAACCATCGAGGCGATCATGACCACCGGGGCCGCGGTGCTGCTGCCGGATACGACGACCGCGCTGATCGACAATGCGGTGGGCAGCGCGAGTGTCATCGGCGGCGGGGCGGACGGGCAATTGGTGCTGGCGGGCACGGGCGGGCTGATCTTCCTGGCCGGCACGGGGCGCGGCTCGGTGATCGCCGGTGGCGGCAACAATGCGATTTTCATCGAGCCCGGCGCCGGCAGCCAGTATGTCGACCTTGGCGCGGGGAATGACACGGTGGTGGCCACCGGCGGCATCGACACCATCTCCGCCGGGCGCGGCCACAACGCCATCTGGCTCGGCGCCGCCGCCGCCAGCGTCATCGCCGAGGGCGACGACACCATCATCGGCGCCGCCGGCGCCGCCACCATCGATGCCACCAAAGGCATCGTCCCCGCCAACGTCATGGCCTGGCTCGGCACCGGCGGTACCGTGTTCAACGGCGGCATGGGCAACAGCACCATCATCAGCGCCAGCGGCGCCGACAGTATTTCAACCGCAGGCGGCGCCTCGCAGATCTGGCTCGGCAGCCAGCCGGAAAGCGTGAGTTCGGCCGGCGCCGACACCATCGTGGCCGGCAGCGCCGCCGATACCGTGAGCGTTTCTGGTAGCGCGGCGATCTTTGGCGGCGCCGCCTCTCTGAGCGTGCAGGGCGGCAACTCCACCTCCGTCACCCCGACCGTGATTGCCGGCGCCGGCAACACCACGGTGAACGGCTATGCGGAGGTGTTCGGCGGCGCCGGCCGCCTGATCTATTCCGCCGGCTACCGCGCCTACGGCACCATCATCGGCGGCAGCGGCCCCGAAGTCGTCACCGGCGCGGCCCTGATGTCGGCCGGCACCGGCAATCTCGTCTTCACCAACCCCACCGCCGCCCTGCTTGTCACCAACCCCGCCGGGAATGCCACCGTCAACAGCGGCGGGCAGGGCAGCGCCCTGCTGCTCTACGCCAACGGCAACACCACCTATCGCGGCGGCGACGGTGGAACCGGCCAGGGCAGCTACTCCCTTTCGGCCTGGGGCGCGGACACCATCATCGGCCAGTCCGGCCACCTGACCATCCCGCTCGCCGTCAACGCCCTCATCACCGGCAGCCCCGGCGGCAACAACGCCATCACCGTCGGCGGCGCCTGCACCGTGACGGGCGGCGGCAACGGCGATGTCATTACCCTCACCAATTTGGCGCCGACCTTTTATACGCCGGGTTACGGATACATCGAGCCAACGACCTTCGCCATGGCGGGCACTGGCGCGGAGACCATCAACGCCGCCGCTTTCAACGGCCTGGCCGGCCTCACCGCCGGCACCGGCCCGGACGTCCTGATCGCCGGAATTGAGCTCACCTCGCTGGTCGCCGGCAGCGGCGCCGATACCCTGATCGGCCAAGGCGGCGGCACCCAATACTATTTCACCGCCGGCAACGCCAACCAGGACCTCATCGAAAACTTCTACCTCGCCCAGCCCCAGGCGATCCACCTCACCGGCTTCCCCTCGGGCGAAAACATCCACGCGCTCGCCCACGCCACCACCCTCAACGGCAGCGAAGTGCTCACCCTGTCGGACGGCACCGTGCTGACTTTTCAGGGTGTTACTGGCCTGACGCCGGAGAACTTCGCCTGAGGCCCGGTGCAGGAAGGCAAGCAAGCGCTTCTTTTTTGAAAAAAAGAAGCAAAAAACATCTAACCGTTTGGTGTGTGCTGCTCCCACCTATTCGCGGGGTGTACGCCAACGGCATGGATGGATCAAAAAGTTTTTTTGGTTCTTTTTGTTCACAAAAAGAACACCCTACCTTCCCCCTCAAACCCCACTCAGCCCGAAGTGCAGCGCCAGTTCGCCGGATCGTTCAGCTCGCCCTTCCCGCGATACTTCGCCTGCTGCGGATAGGCGCACAGCGGCAGATGATGTTCCACCGGGCTCAGCATCCGCGTGCTCGCCTGGATCGCCTGTGGCGGCTTGCCGCGCTCCGCCCAGGCCTCCAGCGCCGAGAGCGTGTCGAACTGGTCCGGCCCGATGCCGCCGCTGCAATGGTGCATGCCCGGCACCAGGAACAGCCGCACATTGGCCTGGGTCCGCGCCAGACCTTTGTTCAATGCCATGAGCTCGCGATAGAACGCGATCGACTGCGAGGCGGGGATCGAGGGGTCGCTGGTGCCGTGATAGATGATCAGCTTGCGTCCCTGCGCGATGAAGCTCTTCAGCTTCGCCGGGTCGCGCGCGTTTCCCTCGGCGTATGTGGCGTTCATCATCGCCACCATTTTGTCGCCCACGGTATTGGTCCGCGGGTCGAGGTCGAGGTCCGTCACTTTCGCGGTCGGCCCGAGGTTGAGCCAGTAGGTCACCATTTCCTGCACCAGCGCCCAGGAGCGCGGCGCCTGGGCGGGGTCGGCCTTCCACGGCGCCACCAGATCGGCGAGATTCGGCGCCGCCCGGCCGGTCACATTATATGCCACCCCCTGCGCGCCCGACAGGTTGGTGATCGCCCAGGGCCCGAACACCACCTTGCCGCGCCTGTCCTTGAACGGCGAAGTATAGGCTTTCATCACCTTGACCTGGTCGGCGGTGAGGCAGGCCTGGGTCTCGCCCGGCCGGCACAGCAGGTCCTCGGCGCGGATCGGGCAGGCGGCCGGGTTCTGCACCAGACCGTCCTTGGCGCCATCGCGCGCGTCGCACTGCGCCGTCACCCGCGCGTCGATCGCCGTCAGCGTGGCCTCCGGGATATAGGCCGTCGGCGATGACAGCGCCGCCTGCTGAACCACGGCGCGGGCGGTATAGGTGTTGAAGCTCATCATCGGATCGCCGGAAATCACCCCATCGAAATCCTCGGGGTAGCGCTCGGCCTCCATCAGCGCCATCCGTCCGCCGGTCGAGCAGCCGTCGAAATAGGCGTGCTCCACCTTCGCGGCGTAGTACGCCTGGGCCAGCAGCTTCCCGGCGATGGTGACGTTATGGGCCGCGCGATGGAAGAAATCGATCCGCTTCGGCATGTCAGGCTTGCCGTCCGGCCCCACCGTCCATTTCGCCGTGGTGCCGTCGCCGACATGCCCGGTATCGGTCACGATGGTCGCGTAGCCCTTGCCGAGCGCCGCGGCCCGGTCCGTCGCATTGGTCGCCGGCGTCAGATTGCCCGCATTGCCGCCGACCCCGAAGAACAGGAAGCGCTGCTGCCAGGCGGCAGGCAATTGCATGGCGAAGCGCGCCAGCCCATCCGCCACCCCCGCGCCCTTGGTCACCACCGTCCCCCGCACCTCGCAAAACGCCGGCACCGCGCCGGCAGCGGCTACCGGATTGGCATCGGTGACGGTCAGGTCCGGCACGTGGAGCGCGTTCAGCGCGTCAGCCGCGCAATTCGGCGCCGCCCGCGCCGTGTTCGCCAGCAGCCCCAACGCCAGGCCGAACGCCGCCACTCCGATGCGCATGGTGATCCTCCCCGGACAATTCTGTTGGCGCGAGCTTCGCATGCCCGCCGGAGTCCGCATAGGCGGCCATGGTCTCGACGTCGCGGACGGGGTGGCGAGAAAAATAGGAAATATGACGCATGAGAGCAAAAAAACTCTTGCCATAGGATCGAACGTGGTCTATGAACGCATCATGAACATCACCCCCACATCCCCCGAGCCCGACGCAGCGCCCCAGGTGGCGCTGCGTCTGGCCGAGCTGGTGGCGCGGATCGTCGAGTCCATCGGCGGCGGCGCATGGTGGTGGTGCTTCCTGCCCGGCGGCCGCGCGCTGCGTCTGTGGCTCCGCACGTTCTCCCGCGACTTCACCGCCCTCATGCAACGCATCGCCGCGGGCCTCCCCCCGCAGGAAGATCCGGCCGCCCCTGCGCCCATCCCGCGCTCCCCCGATCGCGCCCGCCCGCCCGCCCACCGGGAAGCCGCGCCCGCGCACCCGCGCCGGGACTCCGCGCATCGCGCGCCGATGGCAGCCGCTCCGCTCCCGCGCGATCCGTCCGTCACCCCCCGCAATCCGCCCGCGCGCGTCCCGCGCCTGGCGTTCATCGCCCGCGATTTCGCGCCACGCTGGCGTCCGGCGCCGGTCCCGTTTTGCAAACGCGATCCGGCGGGCGGGGAAACGCGCGCCCTATTTGTTGCTAATTCGTAATCAAATCGCCGCCCCGCGCACCGGCCGCCCCAGCACCGGGTCGGTCGGGTCGGTATAGCCCGGCGTCGAGGGATGGCCGGGCGGCACCAGCCCATCGACCAGCGCCTCGTCCTCGGCGGTGAAGCGGTAGTCGAGCGCCCCGAGATAATCCGCCATCTGCGCCTCCGTCCGCGGCCCCGCGATCACCGAGGTGACGATGCGGTTGTTCAACACCCAGGCGGTGGCGAACTGCCCGGGCGTGATCCCCCGCGCCTCCGCATGGGCCCGCAGGATCTGCGCGATCACCATCGATTCCCGGCGCATCTCGGTCTGCAAAATCCGCCGGTCCTGCCGCGCCGCCCGGCTGTCATTGGGCGGCGGCGCGTCGGGATCGTATTTCGCCGTCAACACCCCGCGCGCCACCGGGCTGTACGGCACCACGCCAAGCCCGAAATAATCGCAGGCCGGCAGATGCTCGATCTCCAGCGTGCGGTTCATCGCGTTGTAGTAGGGCTGGCTCGCCACCGGCCGATCGATGCCCAATTCGTCGCAAATCCGGCAGATCTCCGCGATCCGCCAGGATTTATGGTTGGACACCGCAAAATAGCGGATCGCCCCGGACCGCTGCAGATCCGCCATCGCCCGCACCGATTCCGCCAGCGGGGTCTCCAAATCCTCGCGGTGGAGATAGTAGACGTCGATGTAATCCGTCCCGAGCCGCGCCAGGCTCGCCCTAACCGCCGCCATGATCGCCGCCCGCGAAGACCCTCGCTCGTTTGGCCCCGCCCCCGTCGCCCCGTTCACCTTGGTCGCCAACACCCAGCGCGACCGCTCGCCCCGGATCGCCGCCCCGACAATCTCCTCCGACCGCCCGCCCGTGTAGACATTGGCGGTATCGAGGAAATTCACCCCCGCCTCCCCCGCCATGCCGATAATCCGCCCCGCCTCGCCGGCGTCTGTCGGCCCGCCGAAATTCATCGTGCCGAGACACAACGGAGAAACCCGCAATCCGCTTTGCCCGAGAGAGCGATACATCATTGAAACCCCCATCATGTTACCCCAGCATCCCCGCCCGCATCAGCTGCACGGTATGCAGCACGGTCCGCATCTGGGTCGTATGGGCGAGCCGGAAGGCGTCACCATAGATGGTTTCGTCGGGATATTCCGTGATGATCTGATACGGCGTGGTCTGCCGCTCGGTTTCGGTGATTTGGCAGGGGATGCCGTTGATCACCGGGAACGGCACCTCCTCGGCATGGGCGCCCCAGGTGGCGAGCTGGGTGGCGTTGAACGCGGCCAAGGCGGGGTCCTCCGCGAGACGCCCGGTGAGCGCCTCGAGGAATGGCCGCGCGGTATGAACGAGGCCCGGGAGGTGGCGGAAGATGAGGAAGAAGCCCTTCGGGATGGTCCATAGATCGAACCCGGCCGGCAAATAGCCGGAGAGCGGACGGGTCCATTCATGGGCGGGGTAGCCGTGCAAATTGAGATGCATCCGCGCCCCGGTCGCCTCGATGAGGGCCAGCCTCGCGGCCTTCTCGTACAACGGCGGCTTGGTGCGCGCCTCAACGTCATCGCCCAGCGCGGAATACCGGGCGGCGTGGTGCATATGGCGCGGATTGCGGGCCCGCAGTTGGTGATGCAGCGCGTAGCCGTCGGGGTTTTCGCAGGGGATCAGGGCGAAGCGCTGGTTGGTCCCACGCAGCATCTCCGCCGCGCGAAGCGCGCCGACCGGTCCCGAGGTCTCGTTGGCGTGCTGCCCGGCCGAAAGCAGCAGGGCAGGGCCCTCGCCGTCGAAGATGCGGGCGAGCAGCGGACGCCCCTGGACGGAGGTGATGTCGTGCCGCCCGCCCCCGAGCGCATCGGTCCGCGCCGCGATCTGCGCCGGCGTGAGCGGCCGATCGGCATCCTCGAGCGTCGCCGGGCCATGCAGCACCGGGCGATCGCCGGTATGGGGCTGGAGGGTCATGGTGAGCCGGGCCGGGCCGTCCTCGATCATGATATCCGGCACGATCTGCCCGGGTTGCAGGGTCCGATCGCCGGCCGCGAGCCCCGCGCGTTGCTTGAAGAGTTCGTTGATGGCGAAATAGAAATCCTCGTGCAGCGCCTCGGCCGTGCTGATCACCTCGTCCCCGTACGGCAGCGGCCGCTCGATGCCTGGGATACTCGCGGTGATCGCCAGCACCTCGAAGTAGGGCGCGCTGGCCGGCCAGGGATGGGCGGCCAGCGTCGCCATCACCGTGCGGAAGAGGGCTTCGTACTCGGTCTCCAGCGGTTCGTCGGTCAGCACCACGCCGTCCGCATCGGTGATCCGCAGCCACCCGCACGGGGTGAGGTTGGGCGTGCCGAGATGGTCCGGCCGCAGGGCGTTGGGGGCGAAGACGGATAGCGCTGCCCCCCCCGTGGTGACGGTATAGGTGAGGGGCTGATCGCCCGCGGTGAAGCTGATCGGCCCGGCGATCATGCCGGCGAGCGGATACGCCTCGAGGCGAAAGCGCTTGGCCGGAGCCGCCGGATGGTTCGGCAAGGCGATGCTGACCGGGCCGGTGGTTGGCACTTCCTCGAGGAAGGCGTGGACCAAAGGCTTATAGGCGCTGCGAACCCGTGCACTCACGCCCACCGCCGCCAGCCGCGCCTCGGCCACACGCCGCGCGGCCTGGTTGTCGAACAACCAGGCCTCGACGCGATGGCCGCGATGGGACCCGCCCGAGAGGCGGTCGACCAGCGTGTCGAGCGTGCGGGGAAGCGCGATGTCGAGCAGGGTGGTCATGCGGCACTCCTGGGCAGCGGTGGTTGAGCTTGGATACGCACTCACCGTGCCGGTAGCACCGTGCCGCGACAAGGGCCGAAGCCGATTTGGGCGAAGCCAAGCCGCGCGGCCTGGGCGCGGAAAGTGATTTCGTCCCCGTCGGCGAGGAACATCCGGGTTTCGCCATTGGGCAGCGTGAGTTCCCGTCGGCCGGCGAGGCTGAGTTCCTGAAGACTGCCCCAACCGGTGTCCTGGACGGCGGAAATGGTGCCGGAGCCGAACAGGTCACCGGGCGAGAGGTTGCAGCCGTTGGAGGTGTGGTGGGCGAGCATCTGCGCGACCGTCCAGTAGAGGTCCGAGGTGTTGGCGCGCGAAAGCCGGTGCGGCGCGAGGCCGGCCCCGCGCATTTTGGGGGTGAGGATGTAGACCTCGACAGCGATGTCGAGCGCGCCCACCGCCTGGTCGTGGGCGGCGAGGAGGTGGGGCAGGGGGGGCGGGTCGCCGTTAGGGCGGGGGGGCTGGGGGATGCGGAAGGGGGCGAGGGCTTCCGGGGTGACGATCCAGGGTGAGATCGAGGTCTGGAAGCTCTTGGCCAGGAAGGGGCCGAGCGGAGCGGATTCCCAGGTCTGGATATCGCGCGCCGACCAGTCATTGAGCAGGCAGAACCCGGCGATGTGCTCGCCCGCCTGCGCGATCGGCACCGGCTCGCCAAGGGCGTTGGCGCCGCCGACCCAGATGCCGAATTCCATCTCGTAGTCGAGATTGCGGCAGGGTCCGAAGCTCGGTGCCGCCTCATCGGGGCGCTTGCGCTGGCCGCTGGGGCGGCGGACATCGGTGCCGGAAGGGCGGATGGAGGAGGCGCGGCCGTGATAGGCGACGGGGACGTATTTGTAGTTGGGCATCAGCGGGTTGTCGGGCCGCAGCAGCTTGCCGCCATTCATCGCGTGGTGGATGCCGGAGAAGAAATCCGTGTAGTCGCCGATCGCGGCGGGGACGTGCAGGGTGCACAGATCGGCGGGATGGAGCATGGCGAGCAGGCGCCGCGCCTCAGCTGCGCCCTCGGCGAGGAGGGCGGAGAGGCGGGCGCGCAGGGCCGTGCGGCCGGCGGCACCGAGGGCGAGGAAGCCGTTGAGGCTGGGGGAGGCGGCGGCCTCGGCTTCCGGGCCATCGATCAGCCCGGCGTCGAGCATGGCCGCGAGGTCGAGGATGGCATCGCCGATGGCCACCCCGCCGCGCTTGTGGCCGCCGGGCGGGTTGAACACGCCATGCGGTAGGTTCTGGATGGGAAAATCCGGGTGGCCGTTGGCGGATGTGACCCAGGAGCGCAGCGCCGCATCATGCGTATGGTCGATCATCGGCTGAACATCTTTCCCAGGCCGTTCCACACGGCGTCATAACCGGATTGCAGCTCGGCGCAGCCCATCGCATGGCGGCTGGGGATCAGCACCTGATTGGTCTCGAACATGAAGGCGAGCGTGCCGGCGATCTTGTGCGGCGCGAGCTCGGCGGCCATGGCACGCTCGGTGGTCGGCTTGTCCGGGCCATGGGCACTCATCAGCCCGTGCAGGCTGAGCCCGCCGGGCAGGAAGCCCTCAGCCTTGCCGTCATACACGCCGCCCACAAGCCCCATGCACTCATTCATGATGTTGCGGTGGAACCAGGGCGGGCGGAACGTGTCCTCGGCGACCATCCAGCGCGGCGGGAAAATCACGAAATCGCAATTGGCGCGGCCGGCCGTCTCGGTCGGGGCGGTGAGCACAGTGAAGATCGAGGGATCCGGATGGTCGAAGCTCACCGTGCCGATCGCCATGAAATTGGCGAGGTCGTACTTGTAGGGCGCGCAGTTGCCGTGCCAGGCGACGACATCGAGCGGGGAGTGGTCGAGCGTGGTGGCCCAGAGCTCGCCGAGGAATTTCTGCACCACCTCGGTTGGCTCATCGCGATCCTCGAACCAGGCGACGGGCGTGAGGAAGTCGCGGGGGTTGGCCAGGCCATTGGCGCCGATCGGGCCGAGATCGGGCAGGCGAAAGGTGGCGCCGTGGTTCTCGCAGACATAGCCGCGCACCGCGCCGTCCGGCAGTTCGACGCGGAAGCGGATGCCGCGGGGGATGACGGCGATTTCGTTGGGCGCCACCAGCAGGCGGCCCAGCTCGGTGGCGAGCAGCAGGCGGCCCTGCTGCGGCACGATCAGCATCTCGCCATCGGCGTTCCAGAACACGCGCTGCATGGAGCGGTTGGCGGCGTAGACATGCACGCTGACGCCGACGCCATAGGCGCCCTCGGCATTGGCGGCCATGGTGGTGAGGCCGGCG
>CAIWAJ010000463.1:0-9266 GCA_903910565.1 uncultured Rhodospirillales bacterium | reverse complement strand
GCGACAGTGTCCGCGGCGCAGGCGGCGCGTCAAGCAGCGGCGGTTGCACCGGATGGAAACCCCAGCCTAAGCTCCGTTCATCCATGCAAGGAGGGGGTTGTCATGACACAAACGCAGATCGGCCGGCGTTCGGCGATGGGGCTTGCGGCGGGCGCGGGTCTCGCGATGGCGGCGGGGCGCAAGGCGAAGGCCGCCGACGCCACGCTCGCCATCTGGACAGGCTACCCGGAGTTGGTCCCCTGGTATCAGGCGATCGGCGCAGAATACACCAAGGCCAAGGGCACCAAGATCACCATCCTCAGCACCAGCCTGCGCGAGCACGAGCAGAAACTCGCCGCGGCGGTGCCCACCGGCACCGGGCCGGATGTATTTGACGTCGGGCAGATCCTCGCCATCAAGTTCATTGAAGCCGGCATGATCAAGCCGAACCCGGCCGCGGTGGAGGGGCTGCTGAAAGGCGGCGCCTATCGCAAGACCAGCATCGAGCAGTTCACCGTCGAGGGGAAAACCTACGGCCTGCCGCAGCTGTTCAGCACCCCGGCGATGTTCTGGAACAAGGCGCACTTCAAGGAAGCCGGGCTCGACGGCCCGCCCAAGACCTTCCAGGATAAGATGGCCTACGCCAAGAAACTGGTGAAGTTCGATGCCACGGGGAAGATGACCCGCTCCGGCATGAGCCTCCGGCTCTCCGGCCAGGGCAGCGGCATCGCCGAGAAATTCCGCTTCATCCTCGAGCCCGCGGGCGGCACGCTGATCGTGCCCAACGGAAAGGGCAAATACCACCAGGGCTACGACAACGATGCCGGCCGCAACGCCCTGAAATACTACGTCGACGCCGTCCAGGTGGAGAAGGTGGACGACCCCAAGGTGCAGCATGACGCCGCCGCCTTCGTCGCCGGCAACACCTCCATGCTGATCCGCGAAGCCTGGGTGATCGGCGAGATCAAGGAGAAGGCCCCCAATCTCGACTACGGCGTGGCCGCCATCCCCGCCTGGGGCAGCGGCCCGCACAAGACCCTGCTGCAGCACAACGGCCTGTGGGTGAACGCCAAGTCGAAGAACATCGATGCCGCCTACGACTTCATGCTGTTCCTCTCCTCCAAGGAGGCCAGCGTGAAACTCACCCAGCTCTCCGGCTGGGTCGCCGCGCGAGCGGATGTCGACTGGTCGCCGCTGCTGAAGGACATTCCGCAGTACAAGGAATTCGTCACCCCCACCGAGGGCGTGCAGTTCTACCCCGAGCCGGTGATGGCGGCGTGGGACGAAATCGAGAGCCGTCTCGCCGATCGCCTCCCCGGCGCCTACACCGACGCCTCCCTGCAGGACCCTGCCAAGCTCGCCGCCTTCATCAAGACAGCGGCCGCGCAAACCGACCAGATCCTGAAGCAGAACGACCTCTACGGCACCTGACACCGTGGCTGGCGACACCGGCACCCTGCGGCGGTTCTTCCGCCGCAGGCGCATCACCTTGTTCTGCTACGTGGCGCTGCTGCCGGTGGTGGCGCTGTTTTTCTATGTCCGCATCATCCCGATCGGCTTCAGCTTCCTGCTGAGCTTCTACAAGTGGAACCTGCTGAGCCCGCGCCGCCCCTTCGTTGGCTGGGACAACTACCTCGGCCTGCTGGAGGACGAGAACTTCCTCCTCGCGCTGAAAAACACCTCGATCTACTCCTTCTCCACGGTGGCGCTCAGTACCTGCATCGCGCTGCCATTGGCCGTTTTCCTCAGCCGCAAATCCCGCCTCTCCGCCTTCTACCAGACCGTCTACTTCCTGCCGGTCATCACCCCGCTGGTGCCGGTGTCGATCGCCTGGAAATGGATCTACGACTACAACTACGGCATCCTGAATTACGGCCTCTCCCTCGTCGGGCTGCCCTTGGTGGCCTGGCTCACCGAGCCCTCCATCGCGCTATGGGCGCTGGTGATCATGGGGGTGTGGAAGGTGCTGGGCTACAACATGGTGCTGTTCCTGGTCGGCATCCGCAACATCCCCGCCGAGTATCTCGAAGCCGCCAGCATCGATGGCGCGTCGGACTGGCAGCGCTTCTGGCGCATCACCTTGCCGTTGCTCCGGCCGATCCTGCTCTACGTGATCGTCACCTCCACCATCAACGCCTTCAACGTCTTCACCCAGGTCTATGTGATGACGCTCGGCTCGCAATCCGCCCCCGGCCAGGCCGTGCGCATGCTGGTGTTCGACATCTACACCAACGGCTTCCAGTTCTTCCGCATGGGCTACGCCTCGGCCGAGGCCGTCATCCTCACCCTCATCGTGCTCGGCCTCACCGTCATCCAGTTCACCCTCGCCCGCGAAAAGGAGGCGAAGCCGCGCTGATGGCCAAGCAACGCCCGCTCGCCAGGATCGGCATCCTCGCCTGCCACGCCCTTCTCATGCTCGGCGCCACCGTGATGGTGATGCCGATGCTGTGGATGTTCGTCACCGCCTTCAAATCCGCCGCCGAAATCGCGATCTGGCCGCCGGTTTTCTGGCCGCGAACCTGGACCACCGCCAATTTCTCCGGCGCCTTCGAAACCGCGCCCTTCCACCGCTTCTTCCTCAACTCCGCCGTCATCGCCCTCGTCAGCACCGCCTCGGTGATGCTGACCTCCCTGATCGCCGGCACCGTTTTCGCGAAATACCAGTTCCCCGGCCGCGGCCTGCTGTTCGGCCTGGTGCTTGCCACCGCCATCGTGCCGTTCGAAGCCTATATGATCCCCCTCTACATCCAGCTCGTCGGCATCGAGTGGATCAACACCTACCAGGGCATCATCCTGCCCTACCTCTTCATGGCCTTCGGCATCTTCCTGATGCGCCAGCACGTCAGCTCCGCCATCCCCATCGAACTGATGGAAGCCGGCCGCGTCGACGGCGCCGGCGAATGGTGGATTCTCGGCCGCGTCATCGCCCCCCTCTCCGGCAACGCGCTCGCCGCCGTCGGCATTTTCGCCTTCATCCAGGGCTGGGGCATCTTCATCTGGCCGCTGCTCATCGCCAACGACCAACTCCTCTTCAACATGGAACTCGGCCTCACCGCCTTCCAGTTCGCCTTCTCCGCCGATATCGGCAAACTGATGGCAGGCTCCGTCGTCAGCGTCGTCCCCATGCTCATCGTCTTCCTGCTGCTGCGGCGGCGGATCATCGAGAATATGGCGCTGACAGGGATCAAGGGCTGAGGAAACTGCGGGAAGGGCGTTCTTTTTGTGAACAAAAAGAACCAAAAAAACTTTTCCCGACTTCGTTGCCGTTGGCGTACCCGCCGCGGATGGGTAAAAGCGGTACACACCATAGGGATAGAAGTTTTTTGCTTCTTTTTTTCAAAAAAGAAGCGCTTCCTTCCTCACCCCGCGACCGCCCGCTCCATCCGCCGGTCCGGCACCAGCCATATCAGCGACACCGCGACGAAGAACCCCATGCCCACCCATGGTGACACGAACCAGGCGCCGGCGATCCCCGCCAGGTACAGCGCCAATGACACCTTGCCCTTGAGATCCTTGCCGATCGCCCGCGTAATGGCGCTCTCCGGCCCGTGGTGGCGTCGCAGGCTGCCCTGCAAAATCGTATAGGCCACCGCGCAGAACAACAGGTTCACCCCATACAAAACCGTCGGCCAGCGCGCGAAATGGTTCTCCCCCATCCAGCCCGTGCTGAACGGCAGCAGCGACAGCCAGAACAGCAGATGCAGATTGCCCCACAGCATCGCGCCATTCACGCTGCGCGCGGCCTGCAACATGTGATGATGGTTATTCCAGTAGATGCCGACATAGACGAAACTCAGCACATAGCTGAGAAACACCGGAATCAGCGGCACCAGCGCCTCCGGCCCGTCCCCACGCGGTACCTTCAGCTCCAGCACCATGATGGTGATGATGATGGCGAGCACGCCATCGCTGAACGCTTCAAGCCGGGCCTTGTTCACGGCGCGCGATCCATCGCCAACCGGCACGACGCCCAAGCGGGGGCGCCATGCCGGCCGGCGCGCGGCTCAGGCCGCGGGCAGCCGGTGGAGCCCGCAGAGCTTGTTGCCATCGGGGTCGCGCAGATACGCCAGATAAAGCTGCCCGCGCGCGCCCGGCGGATCCTCGATCGAGGTGCCACCCGCGGCGACGCCGGCGTCGTGCCAGGCCTTCACCTGCTCCGGGCTCGTCATCGCGAAGCCGATGGTGCCGCCATTGGCATAGGTCGCCGGCTTGCCGTCGATCGGCGTGGCAACAAAAAACGCGCTCCCGCCATGGGCATACATGATGCGGCCCTTGGCGGCATCGAGCACGCCGGGCTTGCCGCCCAGCGCGGCGAACACCGCGTCATAGAAAATCTTGGATTTGGCAAGATCGTTGCCGCCGACGAAAAGATGGCTGAACATGGTGTTCCCCTTGCGGATTGCTCTTGAGATCACGCCGAAGCGTCAGCCACGCTAGGCGGCGGCGGGGGGCGCCGTCAACGTGGGAAGGCAAGCGGAAGGAAGCGCTCCTTTTTTGAAAAAAAGGAGCAAAAAACTTTTATCCCTTCGCGGGGTACCGCTCCCCACCATCCCGCCAGCGTACGCCAACGGCATGGACCGGAATAAAAAGTTTTTTTGGTTCTTTTTGTTCACAAAAAGAACACGCTTCCTTCCTGTTCGGCCTTAGGCCGCCGCCTCCACATGATCCGCGATCATCACTTCCGTGGTGATCAGCAGCGACGCCACCGAGGCCGCGTTCTGCAAAGCCGCGCGCACCACCTTGGTCGGGTCGATGATGCCGGACTTCACCATGTTGGTGTACTTGGCGCCCTGCGCGTCATAGCCCCAGTTATAGTCATCGCTTTCCAGCACCTTGGCCGAAATCACCGCGCCATCCTCGCCGGCGTTCTCCGCGATCTGCCGCAGCGGCGCCAGGGCCGCCCGGCGCACGATCTCGATGCCCGCCCGCTGATGCTCGTTCTCCGGCTTCATCTTGGCCAGCACCAGGCTCGCCCGCGCCAGCGCCACGCCGCCGCCCGGCACGATGCCTTCCTCGACCGCGGCCCGCGTCGCATGCAGCGCATCGTCAACGCGGTCCTTGCGCTCCTTCACCTCAACCTCGGTCGAACCGCCGACGCGGATGATCGCCACGCCCCCGGCCAGCTTCGCCAGGCGCTCCTGCAGCTTCTCGCGGTCATAGTCCGAGGTGGTCTCCTCGATCTGCGCCCGGATCTGCGCCACCCGCCCGGCGATGTCGGATTTCTTGCCGACGCCGTCGATGATCGTGGTGTTCTCCTTCTCGATCAGCACCCGCTTGGCCCGGCCCAGCATCGCCAGCGTCACGGTTTCGAGCTTGATCCCGAGGTCTTCGCTGATCACCTGCCCGCCGGTCAGCACCGCGAGATCCTCCAGCATCGCCTTGCGGCGATCGCCGAAGCCCGGCGCCTTCACGGCCGCCACATTCAGCCCGCCGCGCAGCTTGTTCACCACCAGCGTGGCCAGCGCCTCGCCCTCCACGTCCTCGGCGATGATCAGCAGCGGCTTGCCCGCCTGCACGATCGCTTCCAGCAGCGGCAGCATCGGCTGCAAGCCCGACAGCTTCTTCTCGAAAATCAGGATATAGGGCTGCTCGAGCTCGGCGATCATCTTCTCGGCATTGGTGATGAAATACGGCGACATATAGCCGCGGTCGAACTGCATCCCCTCGACCACCTCAAGCTCCGTCTCCGTGCTCTTGGCTTCCTCGACGGTGATGACACCCTCATTGCCGACCTTCTGCATCGCCTCGGCGATCATCTTGCCGATCTCCACCTCGCCATTGGCCGAGATCGTGCCAACCTGCGCGGTCTCCGCCTGGGTGGTGATCTTCTTCGAACGCTTGGCAAGCTCTTCCACCAGCGCCGCCACCGCCTTGTCCACGCCGCGCTTGAGGTCCATCGGGTTGAGCCCCGCGGCCACCGCCTTCAGCCCCTCGCGCACGATGGCATTGGCCAGCACGATCGCCGTCGTGGTGCCGTCGCCGGCGAGGTCATTGGTCTTCGCCGCCACTTCGCGCACGAGCTGCGCGCCCATGTTCTCGAACTTGTCGGACAGGTCGATGTCCTTGGCGACCGTCACGCCGTCCTTGGTGATGCGCGGCGCGCCATAGCTCTTGTCGAGCACCACATTGCGGCCCTTCGGCCCCAGCGTCACGGTGACGGCGCGAGCCAGCACGTCAACGCCGGATTGCAGGCGCGCGCGCGCGTCTTCGCCGAAGCGAACGTCTTTTGCAGCCATGATGTCATTCCTTGTATGAGCGCACGTCGCGATGACGGCGCCAGGCTTGCAGGCGAACGCGCCTCAGGCAGACTTGCCCTTCGCGGCGGGCTTGGCGGGGGCGGCGGCGGCCACGGGCGCGGTCTCGATGATGCCCATGATGTCGCTCTCCTTCATGATCAGCAGCTCGGCCCCGTCGATCTTCACCTCGGTGCCCGACCACTTGCCGAACAGCACCCGGTCGCCGGCCTTGACGTCGAGCGCCACGATGGCCCCGGCCTCGTTGCGCGCGCCCCCGCCAACGGCGACCACCTCGCCCTCCATCGGCTTCTCCTGCGCGGTGTCGGGAATGATGATGCCGCCGCGGGTTTTCTCCTCGGCGGTCACGCGACGGACGACGACCCTGTCGTGAAGCGGTCGAAATTTCATGATGTGGTTCCGGATATGCGGAAGACCCTGGCTTGCGCCGCGGATGCGGCGAGCGTCGTGCGTGCACGTCCTCCGGTGGGCCGCTCTTAGCACTCTCCGGCCCAGAGTGCTAGCATCGTCTCAGCCGCAAGAAAAATTGCCCTGAATGCATTTTTTCTCTTGCCTTAACATGACAGACATTATATAAGACGCGCATGTTCTTCGACCTCAAATCCCCCCAGCCCTACGCCCCCGCGGTCATCGCGGCGGCCTTCCGCGCGATCCTGTGCGCGCTGGTCAACGCCTTCGCCACCCTCTCACCCCGCTACCTCGACCCCAACCCCGATCCCCACGCCCACCTCGTCACCCCCTTCACGCTCTATCTCCAGCGGACCTTCGTCCGCTTCACCCGCCTCATCGCCCGCGTCGAGGCCGGCACCCTCACCCCGCCCAAGCCGCGCGCGAAACGCGCCCGCGCCGAAACGCCGCGCAAAACCCCCCGCCTGCGCCTCCCCCGCGGCAAAGCCTGGGTCATCCGCGCCCTCCCCTGGCGCGCCATCGCCCAAGCCACCGATCTCACCACGCTCCTCGCCCGCCCCGAAGTCGCCGCCATCGTCACCGCCCACCCCCAGGCCCAACGCCTCCTCCGCCCCCTCTGCCACATGCTCGGCATCGCCCCGATCTGCGTGCCCAAACGCCCGCCCCACCCCCCCAAACCGCGCCCCCGCAAACCCCGCCGCCTCACCCGCACGCAGCGCGAAGCCATCCTTTGGTATCCAAACTCCGAGGGGAAGCCGATGAAGCTGCTGCCGAAAAAACTGCCGCGCGACTGATGCGCGCAAGCGCGACTATATTATTGCCATATCGAAACAAATACCCTAAGATGCTCTTTTTGTGAACAAAAAGAGCCAAAAAAACTTTTCAGTCCCGGCCTCGCTCAGTCAGCGTCGATCAGCTGGCCAAACCGCTCGATGCCCGTGCCGTTAAAGCGCACGAGTTGCAGTTGGTTGATCGGAGCGTGCCGGGTCGGCGAGGTGTTGATCTTGATGCCGGGCAGCCAGACGCCGACCTCGAGATCGTGCAGGGCAGCTGCCTGCCGCATCATGTTGGCGCGCGACAGATCATTGCCGCACTGCTTGAGCACCTGGTGCATCATCACCGCCCAGCCATACCCCGTGAGGTACGCCGCATCGCCGGCATCGGAGCCCGGGAGATACTGCGTCATCATCGCGCGGTAGGCGTTCATGCCCGCATCATCGTTCCAGGCCGGATCGAGTGGGTCCTTGAAGTAGGTCGCCGACATCACGCCGAGCGACTTCTCCGCGCCCGCCGGGCGAAGCACGGCAGCGACGCCCATCGAGGCGTTGGACAGAAACTTCAGGGGATGCCAGCCGAGGTCGAAAATCTTGCGGATGAACTGGGCCGCGAATTTCGGCGTCGCCGCAATGATCACAGCATCCGCGTTTGAGCCCTGCAGAGTGACCGCCTGACTGTCGACAGTCGCATCGGTGACTTCGTAGGAGACCGAAGCGACAAGTTGCTTGTCGCGGGTAGTGCCCAGAACATCCTTGATGCCGGCGATGTAGTCCTTCCCGAGGTCGTCATTCTGCCAAATGATGGCAATCCGCGCGTCTGGCTTCTGCTGCAGAATATACTTGACGTAGATCGCCGCCTCGATGCGGTAGCTCGGTGCGCCACCCATTGAAAGCGGCAATTCTACATGGTTGCTCCATTTCGAGGCGCCACTACCGATAAACAGATTAGGCACGCCCTTCTGCAGCAGATACTTCGCCGTCGCGGAATTGGGCGCTGTACCAAGAGGCGCAAACATCGCCAGCACCTGCTCATCCTCGACCAGGCGGCGGGTTGCCTCGACGGTTTTCGACGGGACATAGCCGTCGTCGAGGGAGATGACGTTCACCTTGCGCCCGTTGACGCCGCCTTGCGCGTTGACCATCGCGAAATAGGCCACCTCAGCCCGCCCCACCGCACCATACGCGGAGGCCGGCCCACTGTACGGCATCGTCTGTCCAAGCTTGATCTCGGTCGAGGTCACCCCCACGGTTTGCGCGCGCAGGCCCGAATTGGCGAGCGTGAGACCAGCTGCGATAGCGAAGCCACGGCGGGTGATGTGCTGCATTGGAGTTTCCCCATTGTTCCCGAGTATTGACTGATCGGCGGTTCTGCGACCGTGTGGGGTATCTTCGCACTCATGCGTGAACATTGACAGTGGGTGTCGTTCCCCGGGGAAAGATCATCTATGCAATAATCGCAGCGATGCCGACGCATCCCGCGGACCGTGGCCAACGCCCTGGGGCCCCCACGACTAGGCCCTGATTGTCCGTCGTCAAACCATTTGGCGCATTTCGCGGCGCAAATTAGCGGAGTGCGGGCCTCGTCTGGAGTTCGGTTCTAGGCGGCGAGCTTGCGAAGTTGCAAGCGCCGATGTTCGATGGTCTGTCGCTTGATCCTCTCGCGCTGTCTGATGATGGCTGACGCTCTGCCGAGGTAGGCGTCGGCGGGCCCTCCGTGCCAACAACAGTGAGACATCTACCCCCCGGGAGTTTAGACCCTGAGGACGCGGAAGGATCGCCTCGCTCATGCCCATGCTCCAGACCCAGATCCATGCCGAGGCGGGTGCCGCCTCGAACGGAGGCCATAGGC
>CAIWAJ010000462.1:0-2306 GCA_903910565.1 uncultured Rhodospirillales bacterium | reverse complement strand
TGCCGTTGGCGTACACCCCGCGGACACTGGGGAGCGGTAGACACCAGGGGACTAAAAGTTTTTTGCTTCTTTTTTCCAAAAAAGAAGCGCTTCCTTTGCTTCTGGCTATTTCTACCCAGTATCGCCCCCCGGCGAAACCCCGCGAAGGCGGCTTCTGTCGCGCGCGTTCCTGGCCTAGTCTTCCCCATCACGAAATGCCGGAAAAGGAAGGCACGATGAGGGATTTCTCGGGGAAAACGGCCATCGTCACCGGCGGCGGCACCGGCATGGGGCGCGAACTGGTGCGCCAACTCGTCGCCGAAGGCTGCAACGTTGCGCTATGCGACGTCTCGGCCGCCGCCATGGCGGAAACCGTTGCCCTCTGCCAGACAACCGGCCTGCCGCAGGGCCTGCGCCTCACCACCCACATCGCCGACGTGTCCGACGAGCCCCAGGTGCTGCGCTTCCGCGATGAAATGGCGGCGCAGCACGGTGTCGATCACATCCACCTGCTGTTCAACAATGCCGGAATCGGAGGCGGCGGCAGCATGATCGCCGATAGCCGCGCCGCCTGGGAGCGCACCTTCAACATCTGCTGGGGCGGCGTCTATCTCAACACCCGCGCCTTCCTGCCGATGATGCTGAAGGCGCCGGAGGGCCACATCATCAACACATCCAGCATCAACGGCTTCTGGGGCAGCATCGGCCCGCACACGCCGCACACCGCCTATGCCGCGGCCAAATTCGCGGTGAAAGGCTTCACCGAGGCGCTGATCGCCGATCTCCGGGTCAACGCCCCGCACATCAAATGCTCGGTGGTGATGCCCGGCCATATCGGCACCTCGATCGCCGCCAATTCCCGACGCATCCATCTCGGCACCGACAGCGACGCCATGAGCGCCCCCGAGATCGCCGCCGTGCGCGCCCGCCTGAAGGCCCAGGGCATGAATGTCACGGCGATGACCCTCGAGGCCATCGTCGCCTTCGTCGCCGATCGCGCCCGACGCTTCCAAGAGGATGCGCCGATGACGGCCGCCGCCGCCGCCACCGTCATCCTCGATGCCGTCAAAGCCGGGCACTGGCGCATCCTCGTCGGCGAGGACGCCCACAAGATCGATGCCCGCGTGCGCGCGACGCCGGAGGCAGCCTATGACGTCGAGTTCTTCACCGATTTCGCCCGCGACGTGGGCTGGCTCCTCGGGCGCTGATTGGTCGTCGCCGCCTCCGGCGATGCCGGGTTGCCAGCACGCGCGGGACAACCTTAGGCTGCAATCCACACGATAGAAGGGACAACCCGCGATGCCCCATTCCCTGACGCAGGCCGCCGCCGTCGGTAAGCTTGATGCGCTGCACTGGCGCGGTATCGGCCCCTCCCGCGGCGGCCGCGTGGTCGCGGTCGCCGGCGACTTCAAGAACAAGGCGACCTTCTATTTCGGCGCCTGCGCCGGCGGCATCTGGAAAACCGAGGATGGCGGTGTCTACTGGCGCAACGTCTCGGATGGCTTCCTCAACACCGCCGCCGTCGGCGCCATCGCGGTCGCGCGCTCGGATTCCAACGTGATCTACGCCGGCATGGGCGAGACCACCATCCGGCTCGACGTCTCGTATGGCGACGGCGTCTACAAGTCGACCGATGCCGGGCGCACCTGGAAGCATATGGGGCTCGCCGCCAGCAAGCATATCGGCCGCATCTGCATCCACCCCACCAACCCCGACATCGCCTATGTCGCCGTGCTCGGCGACATCTTCGGCGACCATGCGGAGCGCGGCGTCTACCGCACCATGGATGGCGGGTTGACCTGGCAGTGCGTGCTGCACCGCGACAGCAAGACCGGCGCGATCGACATGTCGATCGACCCCGATAATCCCCGCGTGCTGTTCGCCAGCATGTGGCAGACCCGCCGCAATTTCTGGAACATCTCCTCCGGCGGCCCCGGCTGCGGCCTGTTCCGCTCGATGGATGGCGGCGACACCTGGGAGGAGATCACCTCCGCCCCCGGCCTGCCCACGGGCATGCTCGGCAAGATCGGTGTTACCATCTCACCGGCGCAATCCGGCCGCGTCTGGGCGCTGATCGAGGCGCCGGGCGAGGCGTGCGGCCTCTACCGCTCCGACAACTATGGCGCCGCCTGGAAGCTGGTGTCCAACAGCCGCGACCTGATGCACCGGCCCTGGTACTACACGCACGTGTTCGCGGACCCGTGCCACGCCGGCACCGTCTACATCACCAATCTCAACATGTGGAAGTCGACCGACGGCGGCGCGACCTTCACCGAGATCATGACCTCGCATGGCGACAACCATGATCTCTGGATCGACCCGGCTGA
>CAIWAJ010000461.1:0-3908 GCA_903910565.1 uncultured Rhodospirillales bacterium | reverse complement strand
TGATGGGCCCCGCTGCCGGCCGTACCCTGGTGTTCACCCGCACCAAGCATGGTGCGGATCGCGTGGTGAAGTATCTCGAGGAATCCGGCCTCGCCGCCGCCGCCATCCATGGCAACAAAAGCCAGGGCCAGCGCGAGCGCGCGTTGCAGGACTTCCGCTCCGGCAAGTGCCGCGTCTTGATCGCAACCGACATCGCCGCCCGCGGCATCGATGTCGACGGGGTCTCGCATGTCGTGAACTTCGACCTGCCGAACGTGCCGGAAAGCTACGTCCACCGCATCGGCCGCACCGCGCGCGCCGGCGCCACCGGCGTTGCCATCAGCCTGTGCGCCAATGACGAGCGGGCCTTCCTCAAGAGCATCGAGAAGTTGACCCGCCAGCGCGTGCCGGTGATGAACCTGCCGAGCCGCATGTCGAAGGCGGCCTGAGGGCTCTCCTGCCCAGGGGCGACGCCGACAGGGGGAAGAAAGCGCTTCTTTTTGAAAAAAGAAGCAAAAACTTTCTATCCGTTGGCTTCGCCCCTCTCCCCGGGCAACTCGGTGCGAACGGATGAAAGTTTTTTGGTTCTTTTTTTCAAAAAAGAACCGCTTCCTTCCCTTCGTCCGATTGCCTCGCATCCTCGCCGCTCGAGCCTAGCCGCCACCCCAGGGCTGCGGCTATGCTTAAGCGGAAGGGGGAGCGGATGATGTTCAAGGCTTTGGCTGGCGCGGGAATGGCGCTGCTGCTCGGCACGTCGGTGGCAGCGGCGCAATCGGTGACGATGGCGATGTCCTCGGCGCCCACCAGCGTCGATCCGCACTACCATACCTTCGCGCCGAACGAGACGCTTGACGCCCATATCTATGATCGCCTCATCGAGCGCGATCCGCTGAACAACCTCATCCCCGGCCTCGCGCTGTCCTGGAAGCTGATCGATGACAGCACCTGGGAGGTGAAGCTGCGCCAGGGCGTGAAGTTCCATGACGGCTCGGAGTTCACGGCGGCCGACGTCGCCTACACTTTCGCCCGCGTGCCCAAGGTGGTGAATTCGCCCGGCAGTTTCTCGATCTACACGAAATCCGTCGTCGCGATGGAAACGCCCGATCCCTACACGGTGCGGATGAAGACAGCCGGCATCTACCCGCTGCTCCCGGTCGATCTCACCAACGTGTTCATCATCCCCAAGGGCCTCGGCCCCAACCCCGCGACCGAGGACTTCAACAGCGGCAAGAACACCGCCGGCACCGGCGCGTTCCGCATGGTGGCATACAAGTCGGGCGAGCGGGTCGAGCTTGAGCGCAATGATGCGTGGTGGGGGCCGAAACCTCACTGGCAGCATTTGACCCTGCGCATCATCCCCAATGACGGCGCCCGCACCGCGGCCTTGCTGGCCGGCGACGTGCAACTGGTCGAGTTCGTCCCCACCGCCGACGTCGCACGGCTACGGGCCGACAAGCGGGTGGCGCTGTCGGAAATCGCCTCGCTCCGGTTGATCTATCTGTGGCTCGACCGTTCCCGCAGCGGCCCGACCCCCTTCGTGACCGGCCCCAACGGCGAGACATTGGCGAGCAACCCCCTCAACGACAAGCGCGTTCGCCAGGCCCTGACAATGGCGATCAACCGCCCGGCCATCGTCGAGCGGGTCATGGAGGGCGCGGCCTATCCGATCGGCCAGTTCGTCGACAAAGGCAGCTGGGGCCATGTGCCCGGGCTCAACCCGCCATCCACCGACGTGGCGAAGGCCAAGGCGCTGCTGGCCGCGGCCGGCTTCCCCCAGGGGTTCCGTATCACCCTGCACGGGCCGAATGATCGCTACGTGAATGACGGCAAGATCATCCAGGCGGTCGGCCAGATGTGGTCGCGCATCGGCGTGCAAACCACGGTGGATGCGATCACCTGGCCGAACTACGTCAGCCGTGCCTCCCGGCAGGAATTCTCGGCCTATCTGGTCGGCTGGAGCTTCGGCGAGGCGACCAACCCGCTGCGTGCGCTGGTCTACACCTACGCGCCCTCCAAAGGCTGGGGCGCGGTGAACCGTGCCCGCTACAGCAACCCCAGCTTCGACGGCCTGGTCGACCGGATGATGACCACCGCCGACGACGCCGCCCGCGAAGCGCTGGTGCGTGAGGCGACCAGCCTGGCGATGGAGGACGTCGCGCTGATCCCGCTGCATTTGCAGAAGAACATCTGGGCGATGCGTGCCGGGCTGTCCTTCGTCGCCCGCGCCGATGAAGAGACCCGTGTGATGGAGCTGCGGCCCGTTCCATGAGTGATCGCGCATGACGACCTGGATTTTCCGCCGCCTCATCCAGGCGGTCTTCGTGGTGCTGGCGATGACGGTGATCGTGTTCATCGGCGTCAACGTCATCGGCGACCCCGTGGAGATCCTGATCTCACCGCAGGCCGACCAGGCGGAGCGGGCGCGGGCGGTGATCGCGCTCGGGCTTGATCGGCCGCTATGGGAGCAGTACGGCCGCTTCCTGTGGAACGCCGTGCAGGGCGATCTCGGCAAGAGCTTCGTGTTCAACGAGCCGGCGCTGCGGCTGATCGCCCAGCGCATGCCGGCGACGATGGAACTCGCGGTCACCGCGGTGCTGCTGTCGATCGTGCTCGGCATCCCGCTCGGCCTCTATGCCGGGCTGCGGCCGAACAGCTTCGCCGGGCGCTCCATCATGGCCGGCTCGATTTTCGGCTTCTCGCTGCCCTCCTTCTGGGTCGGGCTGATGCTGATCATGGTCTTCGCGGTGCAGCTGGGCTGGCTGCCCTCCACCGGGCGCGGCCAGACCGCCACGCTGTTCGGGGTGCAATGGTCCTTCCTCACGCGGGACGGGCTGGCCCATATGCTGATGCCCGCGCTGAACCTCTCGCTCGGTAATATCGCCCTCGTGCTGCGCCTTACCCGCGCCGGGGTGCGCGAGAACATGCCGATGGACTACGTGAAATTCGCCCGCGCCAAGGGGCTCTCCCCGGTACGGGTGGTGTTCGTGCATGTGATGAAGAACATCACCATCCCCATCGTCACCGTGATCGGCCTCGAATTCGGTAGTACGGTGGCCTTTGCGGTGGTGACCGAGAGCGTGTTCGCCTGGCCGGGCATGGGTAAGCTGATCATCGACAGCATCAACGTGCTCGATCGCCCGGTGATCGTCGCCTATCTGATGATGATCGTCTTCCTGTTCATCACCATCAATTTGCTCGTCGACCTGCTGTACACCGTGCTCGATCCGCGCGTTCGGTTGGAGAGCCGGGAATGAGTGGGAGTGAAGGAAGCAAGGGCTTCTTTTTGAAAAAAGAAGCAAAAACTTTTCATCCGTTTGGCATGCCGCCTCCCGGGAGGGCGCGAAGCAAACGGATAAAAGTTTTTTGGTTCTTTTTTTCAAAAAAGAACCGCTTCCAATGAAGGAAGAAACCCCCTTCCGCCGCTTCGCGAGTGAATTCGCGGAGAGTCCGCTCGCCGTGCTCGGCCTGGTGATCGTGGTGATGGTCGCGGTGCTGGCGCTGGCTGCGCCCTTCATCACGCCGCAGAACCCCTACGACCTCGCCCAGCTCGACATCATGGATGGCCGCCTGGCGCCCGGTTCCAAATCGATGGACGGGCTGGTGTTCTGGCTTGGCACCGATGACCAGGGGCGGGATATGCTGTCCGGCATCATCTACGGGCTGCGCATCTCGCTCGGCGTCGGCGTCGGCTCGGCGATCGTCGCCGGGGCGATCGGCTCCGCCCTCGGCCTCGCCGCCGCCTATTTCGGCGGGAAGGTGGAGACGGCGATCATGCGGCTGGTCGATCTCCAGCTCTCGTTTCCGGCGATCCTGGTGGCGCTGATGATCCTTGCCGTGCTCGGCAAGGGGGTGCTGAACGTGATGCTGGCGCTGGTGCTGGTGGAATGGGCGCGCTACGCCCGCACCGCCCGCGGCGCCGCCCTGGTGGA